>DRPO01000324.1 GCA_011330835.1 Gammaproteobacteria bacterium
AAACATCACGAAGCGGGCGACATGACGCAAGGCGAACCGGTAATATCGGAGACGCGCGCCTCCCAGCGCCTCGGGGCGCGGCATCGAAAAGGACCAGGCCAGATGCGGCGTCCGGCAACGCAGCAACCAGCGCGCCAACCCGACCGCCGCAGCCAGCTCCACGCCGTGGGTAACCAGCAGATCGGCCTTCCGACCCTCCGCGACCGCGGAAAAAGCGATCCAGAAACGCGTCAGACGATCGGAACCGATGCGCTTGAGCCACGCGGGCGCGGTACGCGTGGAGTGGTGACGCCACTGGAGATCTCCGCTCATCATCGGCTCCAGCCAGCGCCATTCGCCAGCGTCGGAAGCATGGTAGCTTCGCTCTTCGCTGATATTGACGATCTTCATATGATCAAGAATATATACCTCTTACGACCAAGAATACCCCTTTCCGGCCAGGGTGAACATGCGGGTTCAACCCGGGCGAACGCACGGTTTCAAACAGGGCGAACACGCAGGTTCGCCCCTGGGGGCGCCGTTGCGCCTGGCGTCTTCTCAATCATCCAGATCGACAGGGAAATCCGCCAAGGCGCCATGCCGCTGGATTTCCATCTCGATCATTTCGGTGCTCTGGTAAAGATCATCGCCGAAGTCGCCGAGATCATCATACTCATCCAGGCCCAATTCGAATTCATCCATTGAAATTTCGGTCGTAATATCCATATCTACTCTCCCTCTTGGCTAATCCCTTTGGTTCAGTTCAAAACATCCTTGTCGCGAAACTCGCCGCAACGCTTTGGAAATCCGCTTTCCGGCACATCGACCTCGATCGACACCGGCAGGTGATCCGAATGTTTGACGCCGTAGACTTCCGATTCGCCCAGCTTGATTTCCGGCGTGACGAAGATGTGGTCGTAGGCGACCTTCGGCTTCCAGCTGGGATAGGTCTTGGCGACAACCCGAGGCGGGCTGAGATCGGTGCTGTCCAGCAACCCCCGGATCTCCTCGGAATGCGCTTCGGTATTCAAATCGCCCATGACCACCACGTGACGATAGCCGTTGACCAGGCGCCCCAGGTAGTCCAGTTGACGCTTGCGGCTGCGCGCCGACAACGACAAATGCGCGAGAATGACGACCAGAGGATCTTCGGGATCGCCAAAATGCGCCTCCAGCGCGCCCCGACCGGGAATGGTGCTCGGCAGCTTGTGCTCAACGACGCAATGCGCCTCGCAACGGCTGAGAATGGCCAGGCTGTGCTGGGCGACGATCCCCAGGTCCCGATTGACCCGGTGATAACAGTAGGGGAAGCCGGCCTGCTCGGCGATGTACTCCGGCTGGTGGATAAATTCGCTGCGGATGCTGCCGGCGTCCAGTTCCTGCAGTCCAACGATATCGAAATCCGAGATGAACTCGGCGATTCGGTTGAGGTTGTCCCGGCGCTGGGGAAACGGCAGCAAGTGTTTCCAGCTATGCGTAATGTAGTGGCTGAAACGCTTGGTGGGGATACCCACCTGCACGTTATAGCTCAATAGTCTGATTCGGCCTTGCTGCGCTTCCATTGATTACATCCTGATTGATTCGCCCATCATCCGGCGCAGGGCGACTGTGGGAGGACTCTACCCGCGCCCACCCCACGGAAGGCGTGCATATCTCTCATATTGGGGCAATACCTCCGGTTACAAAGACAAACGACAAGAAAGCCTTATTCAGCGGGAGTCTTGACGGATGGACGCAACGCGAGCCGCCGCCAGGTCAATTGCGCTCCGCTTTCGCCTCCTCGCGAACCTTGTCGGCCAGAAAGTCGACAACTTCGAACATCTCCTCGTAACTCTTGACGCCGTTGCTCAACACCCGGTATTTGCCGCCAACGACCAACGCCGGCACGCCAGTCACGCCATACAGTCTGGCCAACTCCTCGGCCCGCGCCACCTTGGTGTCGACCGCCATGGAGTGCATGGCGTCGCGAAAGGCTTTTCCATCGACGCCCTGACTCTCGACAAAACGAATCACCGCGTCTTCGTTTCTCAACTGGCGGTGCTGCTCGTGGATCGCCTGGAACAAGGCCTCGTGCAAGTCGTCCAGCTTGCCCAGGGTCTGCGCCGCATAGAAAACGCGGGCTCCCAGCTTCCAGGCTGGATTCAAGACTCCGGGAATGCGAACCAGTTCGATATCCGCGGGTTTGGACTTGGCCCATTTCTGAAGCTCGGGCTCAAGACGAAAACAGTGCGGACAGCCATACCAGAACATCTCCACAACCTCGACCTTGCCGGGATCGACGCTGGTAGGCGCGGGCGAAAACAGCTCGGTGTACTGAATGTTTTCCCGAAAAACCTTTCGCTTCGGCGCGGCTCTCGTTTCCGAAGCGGAGGGCGCGGCGCTAACCGCCTCCTTTTCAGCGCAAGCCATCACTGGCAGCAACAGCGACATAATCAGGGCCAGTTGAAAAATCTTGGACATTCTTTTTATCAGCATGGTGAACAGACTCCAGGTTCGCTCCTGTCAACAATAGTAAGGGGTTCCTTAATCGCGCCTGAACTTCCGCGCTCGCGCGCAAAGTCGGCGACGCCATATTAGCACACCGTGATATTCAGTCCGAAATCACAGGACAATTTCAGCGCTACAAAACCAGCCATTCCAATCCTCCAGATGCAAAAAAGCGGCTCCCGGAGCCGCTTTTTCGGTTGGCTGTCGGTTGGCGGAAAGAAGACCGTTCCGCCAGCCCAGCGCCGCTACTTTCTCAAACCGGTGATGTATTGCGCAACCGCCTCAATCTCGGCGTCGCTCAGGTGAGCCGCCAGATTGCGCATCATCTTGCCCGCATCGTTCGAGCGGGCGCCAACCCTGAAGGCCTTGAGCTGATTTTCCACGTATTTGGCTTTCTGGCCAGCCAGCCGTGGAAATTTGGCGGCCGGATTGCCCGCGCCATCGGGACCATGGCAACCGGTGCAGGCCGCAACGCCAGTCGCGCTGTTGCCGCCGCGATAGACGGTTTCGCCGAGTTCGACCTTGGACTTGTCGGCCTTGCCGCCCTTCACCTTCTGACTTGAAAAGAACGCGGCCAGATCCTTCATATCCTGGTCGGAGAGACTGGCGACCTGAGGCGACATGGTGGCGTTTTCGCGCCGCTTCGCCTTGAAATCCGTCAGCTGCTTGTAAAGGTAGGCCTCGCCTTGCCCGGCAAGAGTGGGCCACTCCGGATTGACGCTATTGCCATCCATACCATGACAGGCGCCGCAGACAGCGGCCTTGGCCTTGCCTGCCTCCGCATTGCCGCCTTCGCCGGCAATGGCCAAACCCGAGCAGAGAAGAGACGCTGCCAGGATACTCTTAACCAAGGAATTTTTAGTCATTTCAAGTTACTCCAGGATCCTGTTGGATCGATAGCGTCCGGCGCGAGAGCCCGCTGAAAATCCGGCCTCAACCGTCGCTACCAATGAAAACGGCGCGCATTTATACCATAGTCCCCGCGTTCACGCACCATCTGGAACCGAAAATCGTTCCGGGTTTCCTCCGTTGGCCTCAAATCGGAAGGGAAACTTCCATCGACCACTGATAGCATTACCCACTAGAGCAACCACCCCGGACGCAGCATGGAATCGAGACCCTCGTCACTCAACCTGTACCGTTCCGCCCGCTTCGAGCTAAGCGCGGCGACGCCGAAGCAGTTCCCGCGCGAAACCGGCCCGGAAGTGGCCTTCGCCGGTCGCTCCAACGCCGGCAAGTCCAGCACGCTCAACCGTCTTTGCCAGCAAAAGCAGCTCGCGCGGGTCAGCAAGACGCCGGGACGCACCCAACTGGTCAATTTTTTCCAGCTTTCCAACGGCGCGCGACTGGTCGACCTGCCCGGCTATGGCTTCGCCAAGGCGCCCGAGGGGGAAATCGCGCGCTGGGGCAGGCTGATCGAGGCCTACCTCAGCCAGCGAAACAGCCTGCGCGGGCTGATCATCATCATGGACGCCCGACGCCCCATGCGGGAGAAAGACCGCCAGATGCTCGAATGGAGCCAGTATCACGGCATTCCGGCGCACATCGTTCTCAACAAGGCGGACAAGCTCAAGCGCGGCGAACTGGCCCGGGCGCGCCAGAAAACCGACGCCCTTCTCAGAAAAGATTTCGATTCAGTCTCCCTACAGACATTTTCCGCGCTCAAGGGCGAAGGAATAGACGCGCTTCACACCCGGCTCGATGAGTGGCTGGTAGAGTAGCGCCCGTTCCGCAATCAGACGGAAACGGCGGATTTGCCTACACGGATTCCGCAACCAGAGAAACAAAGATGCGCGACCTGAATGGGGTATTCCTGGGCGCGAGAGGCATATACTTCCCGCGCCCAGGAATACCCCATTCAGGGTGCGTAGGTTTTCGTCGAGAGCAAGGCGTAAAAACGCAGGCATAGTGGGGCTACGTCGAGTTTTTACAACGCGGCTATCGGCGAAAAGATGCGTGCCGTGAGTGGGGTATTCCTGGGCGCGGGAAGTACAAATAAAAATCCCCGGCCTGGGAGGGCCGGGGCAAAATTACGGCTCGACTTGGGGATTCGAGCCATCCCGCTCAGGGAGGATAGCGGGAAGCGCTGGGCTTAAGCGCTTGTACGATAGACATTCTATCACAAAAATAGTTCAAGAAAACAAGTGCTGGCGACAAAAAAACAAGGAACTCCGTCACAGTTCTGGGCTACACACCCCTTTCCTAACATCGCCTTCGATTGAAATATCAATAGGATAGCCCTCTTTCGGAGGGTAAATCCCTATCCCGCGGGAACGGTTTTCCGGTCAATGGGCCTCGTCCCAGTTGGCGCCGATGCCTGCCTCGGCGACCAACGGTACATCGAGACCGACGACGGATTCCATTCGCCGCGAGACTTCGGCGGCGATTGCCTCGACCGCTTGCGTGTCCACCTCGAACACCAGTTCATCGTGAACCTGCATGATCATCAGGGCGGGTTGATCCGTCTCTCGCAGCCAGCCATCGACATCGATCATCGCCAGCTTGATGATGTCGGCGGCGGTGCCCTGCATGGGCGCGTTGATCGCGGTGCGCTCCGCGTAGTTGCGCCGCTGGGCGTTGCGCGACTTGATCTCGGGCAGATGGAGACGGCGGCCAAATACGGTTTCGACATAGCCCTGCCGGCGCGCCAGTTCGCGGGTCTCGTCCATGTACCGCTTGACGCCGGGATAGCGGGCGAAATAGAGATCGACATAGGCCTGTGCCTCCTTGGCGCCGATCTTGAGCTGGCGAGCCAGTCCGAAGGCGGACATGCCGTAGATGAGGCCGAAGTTGATGGCCTTGGCGGCGCGGCGCTGCTCCCGGTCGACATCCTCCGGCGCGACGCCGAAGACTTCGGCGGCGGTGGCGCGGTGAACATCGCCGCCTTCCGCGAAGGTTCGCAGCAATCCCTCATCCCCCGAGAGATGGGCCATGATGCGCAGCTCGATCTGTGAGTAATCAACCGCCAGAATACGCTTGCCCTCCGGCGCCGAAAAGGCCTGGCGGATGCGTCGTCCCTCTTCGCTGCGGATCGGGATGTTCTGCAGATTGGGATCGCTGGAGGAAAGCCGCCCGGTGGCGGTCACGGCCTGGTGATAGGAGGTGTGGACGCGACCGGTGCGCGGATTGACCTGTTTCGGCAGCTTGTCGATGTAGGTGCTCTTGAGCTTGCTGAGACTGCGATGCTCCAGAATGATGCGCGGCAACGGGTAGTCGTTGGCCAGCTCCCGCAACACGTCTTCCGCCGTCGAGGGCTGCCCCTTGGGCGTCTTGCGAATCACCGGCAGTTCGAGCTTGTCGAACAGGATCTCCTGCAACTGTTTGGTCGACCCCAGGTTGAATTCGGCGCCCGCCTCGTCCCAGGCCTGCCGCTCGATCTCCCGAAGCCGCTCCGCCAGCTCGCGGCCCTGCGCCGCCAGCACGTTGACATCGACATACACCCCCGTGCGCTCCATCCGCGACAGCACGCCGATCAGCGGCATCTCGATGGTTTCATAGAGCTTTTCCAGGCGCGGTTCGGCGCTCAACCGGGGCCACAGACAGTGATGCAGCCGCAGCGAGATATCAGCGTCCTCCGCCGCATACGGCGCGGCCTGCTCCAGCGGAACCTGGTTGAACGTCAACTGCTTGGCGCCCTTGCCGGCGACATCCTCGAAGTGGGTGGTGTGGTAATCGAGATATTTTTCGCTCAAGGCGTCCAGATTGTGCCGCGAAGCGGTGGAATCCAGCACATAGGACTCCAGCATGGTGTCGTGGCGAACGCCGTTGAGCGCGATGCCGTGGTTGGCCAGCACGCTCATGTCGTATTTCAGATTGTGACCCAGCTTGCCGACCGAGGCGTCCTCCAGCAGCGGCTGAAGCCGCGCGAATACGGCCTCCCGGTCGAGCTGAGGCGGCGCTTCCAGATAGTCGTGCGCCACCGGCAGATAGGCCGCCCTGCCCGGCTCCAGGGCGAAGGACAGGCCCACGATCTCGGCATCCATGTAGTCGAGGCTGGTGGTCTCGGTATCGAAAGCGAACAACCCGGCCCGACGCAGCGCCTCCAGCCAGCGATCCAGCGCCGCCTGGTCCAGAATGGTCTCGTAATCGGTCTCGACCGGATCGGCGCCGCCGAGCGACTCGCCCATCTCTTCCAGCCAGGTCTTGAACTCCAGGTCGCGGTACAGCGCCGCCAGTTTCTCCGGGTCGGGCGTCGACACCTTCAGATCATCCAGCGACTCGCGCAAGGGCACATCGCGCTTGATCGTCACCAGCGTTTTCGACAGCGGCAGATCGTCGAGGACCCGGCGCAGGTTCTCGCCGACCTTGCCCTTGATCTGATCGGCGTGGGCGATAATGCCGTCCAGATCGCCATACAGCGCCAGCCATTTCGCGGCCGTCTTCGGACCGACCTTGTCCACCCCGGGGACATTGTCCACCTTGTCGCCGATCAGCGTCAGATAATCGACAATCTGCTCGGGCTCGACCGAGAATTTCTTCCTCACCCCCTCCCGGTCCAGCACCTCGCCCGTCATGGTGTTCATCAGCGTCACCTGATCGTTCACCAGCTGCGCCATGTCCTTGTCGCCGGTGGACACCAGCACCGGCCTGCCCTCGCGGGTCGCCTGTTCGGCCAGCGTGCCGATCACATCATCCGCCTCGACCCCGACTTCCACGATCACCGGCAGGCCCAGCGTCCGAATCAGCTCATGGAGCGGCTCGATTTGCGCCGCCAGATCATCCGGCATGGGCGGACGGGTCGCCTTGTACTCCGGATAAAGATCGTCGCGAAAGGTCTTGCCCTTGGCGTCAAAAATCACCGCCATGTGGCTCGGATGATAGTCATTGAGCAACTTCTTGAGCATCGACACGACGCCCCGGATCGCCCCGGTCGGACGGCCATCGGCGGTGGAAAGATCGGGAAGCGCATGAAAGGCGCGGTAGAGATAGGAAGAGCCATCAACGAGAATGATGGGCGCATCGCCAGAATCCGGCATGGACGAATCCTTCGGGTTAGTGGACAGGGAAGTATATAGACCTCTCGCGACCAGGAATACCCCGTTCAGGGCGCGCATCTTTTCGCCGATAGCCGCGTTGTAAAAACTTGACGTAGCGCCACAATGCCTGCGTTTTTACGCCTTGCTCTCGACGAAAACCCACGCACCCTGAACGGGGTATTCCTGATCGCGAGAGGTATACCTCTTAACCCGGATTTTTCCCGGCGTTTTCGCCGAATCGACTTTCAAGATAGGCGATAATCTCCGATGACTCGTACAGCCAGGTCGTCTCGCCCTCCCCCTCGATACGCAGGCAGGGAACCTGAATCTTGCCGCCCTCTTTCAGCAAGGTCTGACGATGAATCGGATCATTCTGGGCGTCGCGCAACTCGATGGGCGCATTGAGCCGCCGAATCGCGCGGCGCGTCTTGACGCAAAAGGGACAGGCGTAAAACTGATACAACGCCAGCTTGCTCGCGGCTTCATCGACTTTTTTCTGCGCTTCTGGCGATCGCTGCATCGGTTTTGGACAGGTCAGGACGCTGACCAGAACGATCAGCCGCCCCAGACCTTCACGCACCAGTTTGACTAACATGGATTTGAGATCATGTGTAAAAACTCCCATGCCTCTCGCGGTCAAGCATATCAATAGTTGCAGAAATACCCGCGCCTGTATCCCGCGATGAAAGCGGGAATACAGCGCCTCGTTCTGGATTCCGGGTCTTCGCTCCACTCAGCCCGGAATGACGGAGGGGGAGCGGGGATCCGGTCGCGGAGACCCTAACCCTCTCAGAGGGAACAGCCGGCACGCGCCGACTGAGCGCGACAATTATGAAACTATACCTCTTGCGATTGAGAATACCCCGTTCAGGGTGCGTGGATTTTCGTCGAGAGCAAGGCGCAAAAACGCAGGCATGGTGGCGCTACGCCAAGTTTTTACAACGAACGCAACTATCGGCGAAAAGATGCGCGCCCTGAACGGGGTATTCTCAATCGCAAGAGGTATATTATACCCTGCCGCAATCGAAATCAGGAGCCGCGCGAAAAATTCGCGCGGCGTTCCCCTGAACAGTCCTGACAGAAGAACCTGGATTGCCAGTAGACTCCTGGCCAACACGCGGATGTCCAAATCCCGCGCGCCGTTGAATTAGAAACGCGGCCCCGCGTTGGCCTGCGCCTTGGCTTGCGCATAACCCAGTTCGCCCTGCTGTTGGGCTTTTTTCGCCAGCTTGATGGCTTCAGCCGTCTTGCCTTTTTCGGCCAGCGCCTTGGCTTTCTTGATCAGTTTGCCGGTATCGCGCCATTCGCCATCGACCGAAGCCGCCTTTTTTCGGGCGGCGTTCGCCGCTTCCAGCGCCGCCATGACGGTCGGGTCGAGCGCTGACGCCTCCGCCTTTTTCACCGTTTTCTCTGCGGTCACGCTACTGGCGCAGGCCGAAACCGACACGACCGACAACATCACGGCCAGAACACTCAGCAATTTTTTCATCTATCTCACCCTCTATCGATTAACACATTTCAGGGCCATGCCGACCCCGACCATGAACAATCTCAGCCCGCCAGGCCAGGATTGCCTTCCACATTTTTCAGCACCGGCTGATTCAGCTCGATCTTGCCGATGGTTTTCTTGTCCCGCAGATAAGCGGCGACGACATCCCACACCGGCTTGCCGGTATCGCCCGCGGGTTTGGGCTGGACGCTCGCCCATCCGGCGACCCAGTATTCCTTTTTCGGGTCGATTGGTTTTCCGTCCAGTTGCATGTCGGAAATCCGCTCGCCAATTTTCTTGCCGGGATCCATGGCGTATTTGAGTCCACCCACGCGAACCATGTCGCCGCCCTGCTGATAATAGGGATCGGGATTGAACAGATTGTCCGCCACATCCTCGAGTATGTTCTTGATCGTCTCGCCCGTGAGCTTGTTGCGCGTGACATTGGGATAGGTGATGGCGGTCTGGGTCATCAGGTGATCCATGGTGATCTTTTCTCCCGGCAATACGCTGACGCCCCAGCGGAAACCCGGCGAGAAGGCGATCTGGCTGTCGGTCTGCTCGATCAGCGCATCACAGATCAGTTGATCGAAAGTCCCGTTGAAATTCCCGCGCCGGTACAACACGTCATCGGTCACGGCCAGCTCCTCGGCCAGCTTGTCCCTGAATGGCGCGCGGACCTTGTCGATATGCGCCTGCATCGCCTTGTCGGGCTCAATGAGATTGGAAAAAACCGGCAGCAACTTGTAGCGATAGTCGGCCACCTTGCCGTTCTTGACATCGAGATCGAGCACCGCGAGAAACTTGCCGTTCGAGCCGGCGTTGGCGACCAGCGTCTTGCCTCCCGCGTTGGTCACCTCGACCGGGCGCGGTATGGCGTCATGGGTATGCCCACCCAGGATGGCGTCGATCCCGGTCACCCGGCTGGCCATCTTGAGATCGACATCCATGCCGTTGTGCGACAGCACGATCACCACCTGCGCGCCTTCCTTGCGGGCCGAATCGACGGCCTCCTGCATTTCATTGTCGCGGATGCCGAAACTCCAGTCTTCGATCATGTAGCGGGGGTTGGCGATCGGCGTATAGGGGAACGCCTGACCGATGATCGCGACCGGAACCTTGTTGACTTCCCGAATCACGTAGGGCTTGAACACGCGCTCCTCGAAATCCGCGCTGACGATATTCTGCGCCACGAAATCGATCTTGCCGGCAAAATCCTTTTCGACGATCTCGGAAACCCGGTCCGCCCCAAAAGTCATCTCCCAGTGAGGCGTCATGACATCGACGCCCAGCAACAGATCCGCATCGACCATGTCCTGCGCATTGGTCCACAGCGAGGTCGCCGAACCCTGCCAGGTGTCGCCGCCATCCAGCAGCAGCGCGTGGGGACGCTGTTCGCGAAGGTTCTTGACCAGAGTGCTCAAATGCGCGAATCCGCCGACCTTGCCGTATTTTTTGGCCGCATCGACAAAATCCAGATAGGTAAAGGCATAGGCTTCGGCCGACCCCGGCTTGACGCCATAGTGTTTGAGAAACGCGTCGCCAACCAGGTGCGGGGGATGTCCCTTCATGCCCGCGACGCCGAGATTGATGCTGGGCTCGCGAAAATAGATCGGCAGCAACTGGGCGTGGCAATCCGTGAAATGAAACACCGAAACATTGCCAAACGGCGCGATCTCATAGGGATTCGACGGGGCCGGCTGCGGCTTTCCGGTCGCGGAGGCATCCACGCTTCGAGCATCGCTGGCGCCCTGCTCCGGCGCCTTGCCGCATCCCGTCAACTGAAAACCCGCGGCGCTGGCCGCCGCCAGCATTTGTACAAATTCGCGTCGCGAAAGATGCATCAGACAACAACTCCAATCAATTTAAGGATCAAACCATCAACCGGGCTTTTCCAGGCCCGAACAAATCCGCGTCGCCCCCAACCGGGAACACGACGAAACAATGTCTGGAAAACTGGCCGAACCCGGCGAGGCGCCAATATCGCCCGCCTCCCCGGATTCGGCATCGCGGATATTACTTGCGAGCGCCCGGACCGTTGAATTTCAGGCCATTGCTCATATAAGTATGGAAAAACTCAAGCTGCTTGTACTGCTTGCTTTGCGCCTTGAATGGCTTGGCGCGCACCTGCTTGTTACATCCGCCGTAACGACGGTGAACCGTTCCCAGTCCGCCCCACTTTGAGCGATAGACCGGAAAATGAGACAAATGCCCCAGCGCCGGACTGAGAATATCCGCGCGAATCTTGTTGCCGGAGTAATAGACATGGCAGTCCGCGCACGACAAATTCAACTGCCCACGCTTGGCGTAGAAGAAATGCTTGCCCGCCTCATAGGCCGCCAGCGCTTTCGGATCATCCGGAATTTTCACGTCGATCGTTTTGCCCCGGGCCTGATAGGCGATATACGCGGAAAGCTGGGCAATCTTGCCTTTCTTGTACTTGAAGGGTTTCTCACCATTGCCCGCCAGACACGCGTTGATGTCCTCCTCCAGCGTTCTGACAATGCCTTCCTTGGCGTCCCAATGGGGATACCGCGGTTTGATGGCGCCGACATCCTCGCCAAAGCAGGAAGCAAAGCTTTTGCCATTCTTGAATTTCGTATTCCAGATCTTCTCGCCCTTTTCCACGTCGATTTCGTAAGGCGGAAATTCCTCGATCTCTTCCCACTGGGCGCGCGACCCCTTGTCGACCGCATAGACACCGTTGACGAAGTCATCGAATGGGACATCGGGAAAGCGTTTCTTGAAATAGCTCTGAAACGCCTTGAGATCATCGGCGGGACTCGCCTGGGCGACAAGCGGAGGAACCGCCAGGCTCAACTCGACCGACATGCCAACAACTAATTTCTTCATGATTCCTAATCCTGTAATGGTTGGTGGAAACGACCCGGAAGGGCGATCAAAGCGTGGAGATGAATTCAACGACTTTGTCGATTTCATCATCGGAAAGAATGGCGTGAGGCCCAAACGGCGGCATGATCGTGTTGGGGTTCGCCTTCCGCGCATCATAGATCTGGGCTCTCAGCTTGGCCTTGTCGGGAAAACGGGATTTCATCGCAACCAGCGGCGGCCCAATATTGCCGGGCAGGCTGCCGCCCGCGATCTGGTGGCAAGCCAGGCAATTGCCTTTTTTTCTGTTGAAGGCCAGTTTCTTTCCAGCCTCCACGGCCGAAGCCTCGTCGGCCGACGCGACGACAGGCGCCAGCCCCAGCATACCGCCCAGCACCAACACTGAAGCAGCTGTTGCAATCAATCGGGATTTAATAGTCATGGAAGCGCAATTCTCCTTTCTCTAGAGTTTGGTGGAATGAGTTGGCGACGCCTGTCGTTCGCTCCTGGCCGCGAAGGCCTCCTTTCGCGAACAACGGGCATCATCCAGCAAACATATCGGCATCACCCCGCCAGCATTGCCGCAACCCTCTTCCCGGTTGCCCCAGGCGGCCCACGGATATGTTTTGCTTTATGACGAAGCTAAATAGATTTTTATTCCATTGCAAGATAATTAATTCTTTCAGAATATTATGCTTTACTTACATTCCCAGGGTGAGCCCATATAAAATCGACCGACTGGGGAGCGCCGGCATCCCTGCCGGCAAAGGCGTTGGCTATTTCGCTGAGGTTCGTCATTTCCCGGTAAGCCAGTTTTGTGGCGGGTTTCGCGCCCCGATAGCTCGT
>DRPO01000325.1 GCA_011330835.1 Gammaproteobacteria bacterium
ACGATCCAGATCCCCTATCCGGGGAACCTCCTCTAAACTCCCCGACCGGCATTACCCCGCCATTCTTCCCATATTGACTATTGTCGTCACATCGAAGTCAACCGAACCATCTTCCAGAATCTCGGGCGCTTCCGTGATCTCTTCCCCACTGGTTTCGAACGAAATCTTTATCTGATAGGAGGCAATCCCTATGATGTCGCCACTCGCCAGCTTGTGATGTCTGGTTTTCCTGGCGTTGACATAAGTGCCGTTCAAACTGCCGAGATCCTCCACGACATAACCGTCCGCCGTGTTGCGGATGACGGCGTGATGATCGCAAACAAACGGATCATCGAGCATGATGTCGCTGGATTCAGCCCGACCGATGGTGACCTTGTCCTGATCCATGATCAGCTCGGCCATGAGTATCCCCTGACGGGAAATTCTCAACTTTGGGTCGCTGAATTGTCTCCCCGACTCTTCAGCCCGGTGAGCCAGCGCCCCGGCCTTGACCTTGTGCTCCAGGACGGTCTTTCCGGTGAACTTGTCCCACTGTAATTCATCCAGCGCCGTTCTGACGCTTGACGTGCTGACAACCTGGTCTTCTTTCACGTAAGCGGCGACCAGGGCTGCATCGCAAAGAATATTGATCAGTCTCGGCAAACCATCGGTAAAACTGTAGATCAGGGAAATCGCCGAGTCGGTAAAAATACCTTCCCCCTCCCTTCCGGCGGAGGCCAGGCGATAATTGATGTATTCCTTGACGCCCTCCTTGTCCAGATTTCCGATGGAATACCACAAGCGGACGCGCTGCCGGAGCTGCTCCATGCCGGGCTTGTCGAACTTCGCCAGCAAACTGTCGTCGCCAATCAGTATCAGGTTCAGCAAGGGCTTCCCGTCATTTTCCAATGCGGTAAAGAACCGGATCTCCTCCATGACCGCCGGCTTGAGGTAGTGGGCTTCATCGACAATCAGAAGCACGCGTCGCCCCTCCCGGCCTCGGGCCTTCAGGTGCCCGGTGATCCTGGCGATGAGCTCCGCCTCGCCGGCGTCGAACGCCGCCACGCCAAGGTTCGCGGCAACGCTACGTAAAAACTCCGTTCGCGTCAGGCGCGTATGGTTGAGGTATGCAACTTCCACGTCCCGGTCGAGACGATCCATCAGGTTTCTGGCCATCAAGGTCTTGCCCGTTCCCGGCTTGCCGGTGACAACCGAGAACCCGTCCCATTTCCAGATCGAGTAGGACATATAGGCTTTTGCCCGCGCATGACTTCGACTCAGAAAAAGAAAGTCGGTGTCGGGTGTAATCTGAAAAGGGCTCTTTTTCAAACCGAAGTGCTCTAGGTACATAACTTTTCGCTTCTGATTAGTGATTGATCGCGCCTGCCTGAAACAGCCCCCGCGGCGATTAGCGCCTCCTGGCTGGCCAGTAACGCCGGCTCCCCCACACGAATCGGGACAGAAGTCGCCCATACGGGATGGGCCCACACAGTGGTCCGGCTGCCACAGCTACCCCCGTTAGAACAGGAGAAATCGAAGATAGTTCAATCACGAGATGGCCACGACCGAAGAAGATCGCGCCCAAAGAGAAACAAAGGCCTTGGGAACAAGCGGCGCGTCATGCCGAGCGCGCGCGAAAGAACACTATTACTTATTGATAAATAAGAAAATAATAAACTGACGGTTTGTTTGAAACGCCGAAATCAGCTTTCGGCGTCCCAATAGTCCGTCGCGATGCCTACGCCCAGATCGGCTTCGATCATCTGGCGGCGCACTTCCAGGAGACGCTCGATCAGCGCGGGCTCCACGGCTTCATAAGCTTCCGCGTCGGGCGTGCGCTTGACCACGACCCCGAGCAGTTCCGTGATCGCATTGCCTATCGAGTTCT
Organism: Gammaproteobacteria bacterium; assembly: GCA_011330835.1. GTDB lineage: Bacteria > Pseudomonadota > Gammaproteobacteria > UWMA-0217 > UWMA-0217 > HyVt-560. Next base: position 1,868 of record DRPO01000325.1, read on the forward strand.
GGCTGATCGTGACCACCAACCTGCCATCGTCGTTGCGGTAGATCAACTGCTTGAACGCGGGTTGCCAGCGAATGGCGTTGGCGTACTGCGGATCGGCGATGCACTGCTCCCGGACTTTCTTCGCGGTCGCGAGAAAATCATTGTTGTACAGCAACTTGCGCTCCACCTGTTCGGGAAACCAGATATCCTTGGGCATCGGCGCGTTGCGCGTGGAGACTTGCGTGAAAAACGTCTTGTAAAAATCGATGAAGCCCTTGAGCAACACATCGTACTCGCGCCAGAACCAGATATCCTTGAGCATCTCCTCGCCGCCATCGATCTCCCAGCAAGGCAAGCCCTGCGGATACCCCGTCAACGAGATTCGCGAGACCTCGTCCTCCACCGGCTTGAGTATTTCGAGATTCAGGGTAGAGAAAAATTCCCGATAGACGTCGTGCATATAGGCCTGAAACAGGCTGTGCTGCCCACCGTCGGTCAGATTCGGGTTATCCGGATCCGCCAGTTTGGCGTTGCGCAGCATCTCCATGTCGAAAACCATGAAATGGTTGTGCAGCATGCGAATGCTCGGCACGCCCGGCGATGTCAACGGCCAGGTCGCGTCCAGGCTCGCCTCGCCAGCCAGAACCAGGTGCCGGGAAGGATCGGGGAAGGAATCCAGCATATACTGGATCAGAATCTGGTTCATCCGGTTCCAGACATGCTTGACGTTGTCGGGCACCTGGGTTCTTCGCACCGGTCGTCCGAGTGGGTTGAGCACCGACTTGGAGGTGTTGTAGATAATCGAGCAATCGAAGGTGGTGCTGTGCCCTAGCGCCTTGCGATAGAGCAACAGGTCCTCCGGATTCCTCAGCAAGCCGTTGTTGTGCTCCAGGTCATTCAGATTCTCGGTGCTGTTGAAGAACTCGTTCGGTTTCATCCCCTCCGGCACTTCCAGCGGAATGGGGCGAAACGGCGTCACGATCTCCCGGGGGCCTACCTGCATGGGGTTTTCCTCGACTGTTCCTGGGGCGGAGATTATACCTCTTGCGACCAAGAATTCCCCCAACTTATACCTCTCGCCAGGAGCTCCCGCTCCTCTCTTCATCCCCGGCAATTCTGATTGGCAAGGCGAAAAAACACGCACTGGTGTTTCTCCAGGGCGCAGTACGCCTCATCGGGAGACCCGATGAAAACTCGCAGGCTTTAGCTTTACCCTGAAAAACTCACCTCGAACAATTTCGGTCATGGCCAGTGATTAC
>DRPO01000326.1 GCA_011330835.1 Gammaproteobacteria bacterium
CCGGATAGTCGAAGATGAGCGCGCCGAAGCGCTGCTTGGTGGACTGCTTGAGATCTTTCATCAAACTCTGGTAGCCCGGGTTGTAGGAAATGACGAGCTGGAAGTCCGGATGGGCCTGGACCAGTTCTCCCTTCTTGTCGAGCGGCAGCGTGCGCCGGTGATCGGTTAGTGGATGGATTACCACCGTCGTATCCTGACGGGCTTCCACCACTTCGTCGAGGTAACAGATGGCGCCGATGCGCGCCGCCGTGGTCAACGGCCCATCCTGCCATTGGGTGCCGTCGGCGTCGAGCAGGAATCTTCCCACCAGATCCGAGGCGGTCATGTCCTCGTTGCAGGCGACGGTGATCAGCGGGCGGCCCAGTTTCCAGGCCATGTACTCGACGAAACGCGACTTGCCGCAGCCGGTCGGCCCCTTGAGCATCATCGGCATGCGGGCGCCATAGGCTGCTTCGTAGAGCGCGATTTCGTCGCCGACCGACTCGTAGTAGGGTTCCGTATGGATCGCGTACTGTTGTGGATCGATGGTCGTTTCAGACATGCGTTACCTTTCTTTCGTTATTCTGGCGTTTCGTTCAGTCGTCTTCGTGGGCGGTTTCCAGTTCCCCGCTCCAGCCCGAGGCCCGCGCCTTTTTCAGCGCGGCGCCGTGGATGGCCTGATGGCGTTCGAACAATTCCCTGGGCAACCGGCTGACCAGACAGCCATACTTGTCCCACTCGGCGTTGACGCGGTCGAGCAGCGCGTCGATGCGCGCAAGGTTCCAGCCCTCGCAGGTCTCCGTCTCCGGAATCAGGCCAAATACCCGGGCGTCGCGGACAAGTTTGCCAATGGTGGTCATGCCGCCATTTAGGTCTTTGTCCAAGCCGATGTAGGTGTCGGGTTTTGTCATGCGTGGTCTGTTCATTGATGAGCCGGGGGAAGGTCGCCCGCGCCCGGATTCGGTCGGGGAATCCGGGCGGGGGTGCCGAGGCCTCGGGTCAGACTGGCTGTCCGTGGTAGATCACCATGGCCGCGCCGGCCGACTGGGCGTAGTTGTCGAAACCGAGCAGTCGCACATGGTTGTTCGGGTGCGCCTTGTGACAGGCCTCGACTTCCTCGAGGATGGCGTCGACATCGGTTTCGCCGAACATGGGCAGTTTCCACATATACCAGTAGTGGCCGCCGGCGTTTTCCGGCTCGGTGTGTTCGATGCCGGGGTTCCAGCCCTTGCTGACGATGTATTCGATCTGCTTGCGAATTTCTTCCTGACTCATGGGTTCGAGATAGGAAAAGGTTTCAAACTTGCGGCTCGAAGGATCGGCCAGGCTTGATTGATAGTCTTGCATAATGGTCTCCCGATAGATTCGTGAATGGGGCGGGATCGGCGGCGCGTGGAGGCGCGACGCCGATCAGGTCGCTGGCTTACTTGTGCGCAACGTCCAGCTTGTCGACGGTGTCGAACTCGAACTTGATTTCCTTCCAGGTCTCCATGGCCGCGGCCAGTTCGGGACTGTGCTTGGCGGCTTGAGTGAGGATATCCTTGCCCTCCTTTTCGAGTTCGCGGCCTTCGTTGCGAGCCTTGACGCAGGCTTCCACGGCCACCCGGTTGGCGGCCGCGCCGGCGGCGTTGCCCCAGGGGTGCCCAAGGGTGCCCCCGCCAAACTGAAGCACTGAATCGTCTCCGAAAATGCTGACCAGCGCCGGCATGTGCCAGACATGTATGCCGCCGGAGGCAACCGGAAAGACCCCCGGCATGGCGCCCCAGTCTTGATCGAAGAAGATGCCGCGCGATCGGTCTTCCTTGATGTAGGAGTCGCGCATGAGATCGATCCAGCCCAGCGTGGCGTCGCGATCGCCTTCCAGCTTGCCGACGACGGTGCCGGAATGGAGGTGGTCGCCGCCAGACAGGCGCAGAATCTTGGTCAGCACCCGGAAATGGATGCCGTGGTGCGGGTTGCGGTCGAGCACCGCGTGCATGGCGCGGTGGATGTGGAGCAACATCCCGTTTTCCTGACACCATTGCGCCAACTGCGTATTGGCGGCCCAGCCGCCGGTGATGTAGTCGTGCATGATGATCGGCGCGCCGATCTCTTTCGCATATTCGGCGCGCTCCATCATCTGGTCGGCGGTGGGCGCGGTGACGTTCAGATAGTGACCCTTGCGCTCGCCGGTTTCCGCCTCCGCCTTCTGGATGGCTTCCATGACAAAGTCGAAACGGTGACGCCAGCGCATGAAGGGTTGCGAATTGACGTTCTCGTCATCCTTTGTGAAATCGAGACCACCTCGCAAACCTTCGTAGCAGGCGCGGCCATAGTTCTTGGCGGACAATCCCAGCTTGGGCTTGATGGTGCAGCCCAGCAGCGGTCGACCGTATTTGTTGAGCAAGTCGCGCTCGACCTGAATGCCTTGCGGCGGGCCGTTACAGGTCATGACATAGGCGACCGGGAAGCGAACATCTTCCAGCCGAAGCGCGCGCAGGGCCTTGAATCCGAACACATTTCCAACCAGAGAGGTCATGACGTTAACGACGGAGCCCTCCTCGAACAGGTCGATGGGGTAAGCGACAAACGCATAGAAACAGGTATCGTCTCCCGGCACGTCCTCGATCGCGTATGCGCGCCCCTTGTAGTAGTCCAGGTCGGTCAGCAGATCGGTCCACACTGTTGTCCAGGTGCCGGTGGATGATTCGGCGGCAACCGCGGCGGCGACTTCCTCGCGGGGAATGCCGTCCTGCGGGGTGACCTTGAAGCAGGCCAGGATGTCTGTGTCCTTCGGGGTATAGTTCGGATCCCAGTAGGTCTCGCGGTATTCTTTTACACCGGCATCGTATTTCTTAGCCATGTATAGCGTCCTCTCGTTGACTTCGTTCGGTTGGAGAAATGAAACGGATTCCCTTTGAAACCGGGCGGACGGTCACGCCGGGGCGCCAGGTTTTGATCAATCGGGGTAGCCCGTGTCATTGGAGAAGGGGACTATATAATCATGTTTCTATTTATGGTAATTATCTTTTGATATAATATTCATTTACTTTTGTATATCTTTTGGGGGGTGGCCGTGCATCTCACGTTACAGCAGCTCAAGCTCTTTGATTCCGTTGCGCGCAACGCCGGCTACACCCTGGCCGCCCGCGAACTTCACCTGACCCAGCCGGCGGTGTCGATACAAATCAAGCGCCTGGAAGAGCAACTGGGGCTGGCTTTGTTCGAAAGGGTGGGCAAGAAGATCCTGCTTACGCAGGCGGGCAAGGTGGTTCACGAATCGACCCTGGCCATACTGGAAAAACTGTCCGAGATGGCCAACGTCGTCGAGCAGATCAAGGGCGACGTGAAAGGGCCGCTGCAGCTGGCGGTGGTGACCACCACCAAGTATTTCCTTCCCCATCTGATTGGCGAGTTTCTGCAATGTTACCCGGATGTCGAGCCCCGGCTCAGATTTACCAACCGGGAACGCGTCGTCGAGCGTCTCGACGCCAATCTGGATGATTTCGTCATCATGGGTCAGTTGCCGCCGAACCGGAATCTGGTCAGTCACCCGTTTCTTGAGAATGTTCTGGTCCCGGTCGCCCGGCCGGATCACCCCCTGGCGAAACGGAAAGGCGTTTCACTCCAGGAATTGGCCGCGCAGCGGTTTCTGCACCGCGAGCAGGGTTCCGGCACGCGGATGCGCTTAGAACAACTGCTGCAGGACAATGGCCTGGAGGCGACGCCCTACATGGAGCTGGGCAGCATGGAAGCCGTCAAGCAGGGCGTCATGGCGGGGTTGGGCGTCGCGGTGTTGTCTCTCCACGCCTTGCGTCTGGAGCTGGAGACGGGAAGGCTGTCCGTGTTGGATGTCGAAGGGTTTCCACTCAAGCGACAGTGGTATCTTGTCCATCAAAAGGGCAAAGCGCTCTCGCTAACCGCTCAGACCTTTCTGGAGTTTATCCTGTCCGGCTCGGCGCAATATGCTTCTCGCGCCCAGGAATAGCTTCGCGCGGGGCGCGAAGAGTATACCTCTCGCGACCAGGAATACCCCATTCAGGCCGCGCATCTTTTCGCCGATAGTTGCGTTGTAAAAACTTGACGTAGCGCCACTATGCCTGCGTTTTTACGCCTTGCTCTCGACGAAAACCTACGCACCCTGAACGGGGTATTCCTGGTCGCGAGAGGTATAAAATCTCCTGCTCCGGCCCCATTCGCTGTCAGCGAGAGGAGCAATACCGCGCGACATACGCTCTGAAGGCATCTTGAAGTCGCCGGAACGCCGGGCCGGGACACTCGGGCAGCGCTCGGTTGTCGACGTGCTTCACCGGGATCATTTCGGCCCCGGTTCCGGTGAGGAAACACTCATCGGCGGTGTAGAGATCATAGGGGGCCAGCGATCGCTCCACGGCTTCGATGCGCACGCTGTTCGCTAGGTCTAGCAGCAATTGCCGGGTGATCCCCGCGAGCGCGCCATCGGTGACGGGCGGCGTGAGCAAAACGTCATCGCGGACGATAAAGACGTTTTCCGCCGAGCCTTCGGTCACCATCCCTTGCGCGTTCAGCAACAGGGCTTCGTCGGCTCCCGCCTGGTTGGCCTCGATCCTGGCCAGAATGTGATTGAGGTAGTTCAGGCTCTTGATGCGTGGGTCCACCCCATCGGGCGGCAATCGCCGCGTTGCCGCGATAACAAGATTTGCTCCGCGTTGAATCGTTTCCGGGGACGCAAGCCGCAGTCCGGACGCGATCACGATCAAGCGTGGTTGTTTACACAGTGATGGATCGATACCCAGGGGGCCTTCGCCCCGAGTGATGATCAGGCGGATGTAGCCTTCGGATCGATCCTGGGCGGCAATCACCTCGGCGATGATCTCCCGCAGTTCCCGTCGGGACCACGGGCAGGCGAGGGCGATGCATCGCGCCGAATCCTCGAGCCGTCTCAGGTGCTCATCGAGCATGAAAGCGACGCGGTTGTAAAACCGTATGCCTTCGAAAACGCCGTCGCCATAGAGCAACCCGTGGTCGAGAACCGGGATTCTCGCTTCGGCCAATGGCCGTATCTCGCCATCCAGCCAGCAAACGCCATCGAACATGATCAGCCACCATAAGGTCAATGTTATTGACCTGTATGATCATGCCGCGAGCGCGGCTATAATGTCAATATGGTTGACCAAAAAAAGTTGCCGGAAGACGCTCAACAACGGCTCAACGAGGCGCTGGAAGGACTGTATTTCGGATTTCGGGCGATCACCGCCCAGCCGGACGCCCGATTGTCTGAACTGGGGTACTCCCGCGTTCATCACCGCATTCTCTACTTCGTCGGCAGAAATAGCGGTTGTAGCATCAATGAACTCCTCGCGATCATGCGAGTCAGCAAGCAGTACCTGCATGGCCCGCTGAAGAAGCTGATCGATGATGACTACATCGCCGTCAAGCGGGACCCAGGCGATCGGCGCGTCAAGCGCCTCCGGCTCACATCTCGGGGGCGACGACTGGAAGATGCCTTGACCGGCGAGCAACGCCGCCAGCTCAAGGCGGTTTTCGAGGAGGCCGGGCCACGGGCGGAAACGGGATGGCGCGAGGTCATGGCGCTACTGGCGAGGAGTCGGGATGAATAGCGTGGCTTAGTATACCTCTTGCGATTGAGAATATACTTCTCGCGCCCAAGAATACCCCGTTCATGGCGCGCGTCTTTTAGCCGATTGCTGCGTTGCAAAAACTTGACGTAGCCCCACTATGCCTGCGTTTTTGCGCCTTGCTCTCGACGAAAATCCACGCACTCTGAACGGGGTATTCTCAATCGCAAAAGGTATAAA
>DRPO01000327.1 GCA_011330835.1 Gammaproteobacteria bacterium
CTGGTCAAATCCGCCCTGGGGATCGACGTGTTCCCCCATTTCTCGTTCGGGATCTGGGACTGGTGGCAACAGCATATGCTCAATCAAGCCTGACCTCGTCAAGCGAGTCCTGGGGCGGCATTTGCAGATAGTAACCCTGGCCGACAAGCGCCTGCATAACCGTTTTGGCGTCCGCTCTCGCCAGCGAGCGGTCTGGCGTCAGTTCAAATTCGAAGGAAAATTCCGGCTGGCCAAACGCCGACAATAGTGGGGCCGGCAATTCCGCCAGCATGTCCTTGTCCGCGACAAACAGAAAGGCGCCGGGTTTTCGCCGGCTCCGATAGACAAAACACTGCATGGGGACGTCCCAATAGACCTCTTGCTGTCAAGCATACCTCATTGGAGAGCGCCGCTTCGAGAACGCCGGGTGGAGAGCGCCGGCATCCCTACCGGCAAAGGGCGTTTCGAAGCGCCACCAATAGTCGTCACTTTCCGGTAAGCCAGTTCCGTGGCGAATTTCGCGCCAGTTGGCCGGCGGGACGCCGGCGCTCCCAGCCTCTTCCTGGGAGCGCCGGCATCTTGCCGGCAAGGGCGTTGGGAATTTCTCTGGATCTTGCGCTCTTGTCCTGGAACCAGCCCGGGCCTCAAACCGCCAGGGCCAGCTGCTGGGTCTCCGCCATCTCGTCGGCGCAGAATCGCAGGCTTTTGAGCGGCACGGGTTTGTGAACGAGAAACCCTTGCACGAAATCGACGCCCGAGGATTCCAGCGATTGCTGGGTGAGCTTGTCTTCGACGTATTCGGCGATGGTATGGGCGTTCATGGCGTTGGCGACATGCACGATGGCGTTGATCATGGCGTTTTCCAGCCCGCCCTTGGCGATATGGGTGACGAGACTGCCGTCGATCTTGACGTAGTCGACGTCGAGTTGCTGGAGGTAGCCGAACGAAGACATGCCGCTGCCAAAATCGTCGAGCGCGAAACGGCAACCGATCGCCTTGAGTTCCTTCATGAAGTAGCGGGCGGAATCGAGATTGGTAATCGCCGCCGTTTCGGTAATTTCGAAGATCACCAGTTCAGGGTCGACCGCCTTGTCGATGAACTGTTGGCGGATTTCCTGGAGGAACTCCCGGTCCGAGATCGATTGCCCGGACAGGTTGATGGACACGCGGCAGCGACAGTGACACTGATCGCCCAATGAGCAACTGCTGATCGAACGATTCCGGGCCCTGAGCCAGGTCAGCGCTTCGTTGACGACCCACCGGTCCAGGTCGACCGCGAGGCCATACTGCTCGGCGACCGGGATGAACTGGTCGGGCTGCATCTGCGCCCCGTTTTCCTGGTTCATGCGCACCAGCAATTCGTAGTGACGTCCCTGGTAGTCTTCGCCGATGGAGCGGATTTCCTGGGCGTGCAGCTCCAGTCGCCCTTCGCGGATGGCGCGCGGCAGCTCCTGGGCGCAGCGCACGGCGGCCTGACGTTCGGCGAGCAGGCGATCCCCGGAGTCGAGCAGGCATACCCGGTTGCGACCGGCGTTCTTGGCTTCCTGGCAGGCGGTGTCGGCCGCGGTCAGCACTTCCTGCAGGTGGCAGTAGTCCCGACTGATGGGCACGACGCCAATGCTGGCGCCGATTTCGTAATGCCGACCGTTCCACAGCAGGCGAAACTGGCGAATCTTCTTCTGGATCTGTTTGACGACCTGGGAGGCATGATGCATGTCTGCGTCGGGCAACAGCAGGGCAAACTCGTCGCCGCCAATTCTCGCCAGCGTATCCTCCTTCGACAAGATTGGCTTGAGCAGCGCGGGCAGCTGACTTAGCAGGGTATCGCCGGCGCGGTGACCGCAGTGATCATTGATGGTCTTGAAGCGATCGAGATTGATCAGCGCCACGACGTGGCGGCTGTCCTTGCGTTGCGCCGAAACGCAGGCGGCCATGACCCGCCGGCGGAATTCGCGGCGATTGACCAGGCCGGTCAGCGAATCGTGGCTGGCCTGCCATTTCAGTCGCTCCAGGGCCTTGCGCACCTTGGCGTTTTCCACATGACAGCTCTGCTCGCGTTGCCTGAGCTGGCGCAGAAAAAGAAAGACGATGATGAATCCCGCCGTGGTCAGCAGCAGGGAACTGAGCAGAAAAGTGGCGTCCGACACGCGACTGCCATCTAGCAGCAATATCCCTGTCTGGGCCGCCATCAGAACAAGTACGGACGCAAATCCGACAGTAAGCGCTTGCTTGAATTGCTGGTCAATCATGAGTCCTTCCGTGGTACGGCCTGCGCTCCTTAAGAGAGACACAGACGGCTTATTTTTTTGGTATTACCGGCGACAACCCCGGTCCAGCCCCTGCCTTGAGGCGAAATGTGGATCAATATCGGGGACTACCGGCGGCGCCGGCTCTTCCAACCTGTTGCTTCCCGCAACCTGAGTCGAGGATCTTATCGCCTTCCGAAATCAGAGGGTAGGCCGAACGGGAGACGGCTTGACCGACCCATGCGGGAAGACAAGTATATTTCTACTATATATCAATAAGATAACCAGACAATCCGGCATCAGTAATGAATGACTTGCCCCCGTTTTTTACAGTTCAACATTTCTTCCCGGGGCAAACCGACAGAATACGCAAGAGAATTGACGGGGGCTGATTGACGCTATCAAATCCGGACCCAAAAACACTAAAAAATGTGAATCCCATCACATTTTTTCGAACCGGTCATGGCTGACGCCCGCACCACCCAACCGCTGTCGCAACGCTTCGTACAACATGACGCCGGCCGCCACGGAGACGTTGAGGCTTTCCACCTGGCCACGCATGGGAATCGAGACCAGAAAATCGCAGCGCTCCAGGGTCTTGCGCCGCAGTCCCTTGCCTTCCGCGCCGAGCACAATCGCCAGCGGCCCGGTGAGATCATGGTCATGGAGCCCGAGGGGCGCGCTGTCGGTCGCGCCGGTGATCCATACGCCCCGATCGCGCAATTGCGACAGGGCGCGCCCCAGGTTGGCGACCTGGACGAAAGGCACGCTCTCGGCGGCGCCGCTGGCGGTCTTGCGCGCCGCCGGCGTCAATCCCGCCGCCTGGTCGCGCGGGGCGATGACCGCGTGGACGCCAACGGCGTCGGCGCTGCGCAGGCAGGCGCCAAGGTTGTGTGGATCGGTAACGCCATCCAGGATCAGCAGGAACGGCGGCTCGTCAAGCTGGTCGAGCAGGGTCATCAGGTCGCGCTCATCCAGCGGTCCGGCGGCCCGGTACTCGGCGACGATGCCCTGGTGTCGCTGACCTTCGGCAAGCCGGTCGAGCTGGTCGGGCTCCGCCATCCGCACCAGGATTCCGGCCTGCTTCGCCCGAGACAGCGCCTTTTCCAGCCGGACATTGCGCTTTCCCCGCCGGACGTACAGCGCGTCGATCCGCTCCGGCGAGCGCCCGATGACGGCTTCGACCGCGTGAAGACCAATGGCGACCGCCCGCTGTTCCGGGCGCTGTCTAGGCATCCGCCATGGCGAAATCGATCTTCCGCTCGTCGAGATCGACCCGGGCGACCAGCACATCCAGCCGGTCGCCAAGCCGGAACGACCGGTTGCTGTTCTTGCCGGTCAACCGGTGGCCGACCGGATCGAAGCTGTAGTAATCGGCGGGCAGCGAGGTGATGTGAACCAGCCCCTCGACATAGACCTCGTCCAGTTCGAGAAAGAGGCCGAACGAGGTGACGCCGGTCACGGTTCCGGTAAACGTTTCGCCGACCCGGTCGAGCATGTATTCGCATTTGAGCCAGTCCACCACATCCCGCGTGGCTTCGTCGGCCCGTCGCTCGCACATGGAGCAGTGTTCGCCCAGCTCCACCATGTCGTCATGTTTATAGGTGAAGTTTTTCGGCTTGCCGCCACGGAGCAGATGACGGATCGCGCGATGGACGAGCAGATCCGGGTAGCGCCGGATCGGCGAGGTGAAATGGGCGTAGTCTTTCTGCGCCAGCCCGAAATGCCCGACCTTGCCGTCCGGGGAATATTGCGCCTGCGACAGCGAGCGCAGCATGACGGTCTGGATCAGGTGGAAATCGGGACGCCCCGCCACCTGCCGGAGCAAGCGGGAATAGTCCTGCGGCGAAGGCTTGTCGCCGCCCCCCAGCTTGAGCCCGAATTCGGCGAGGAACTGCCGCAGATCCTCCACCTTTTCGGCTTTCGGACCATCGTGGATCCGGTAGAGCGCGGGGATCTGGCGCTGCTTGAGAAATTTCGCCGCCGCGACATTGGCCGCGATCATGCACTCCTCGATCATGCGGTGCGCGTCATTGCGCTCGCTGGGCGCGATATTACGGATCTTGCGCTGATCGTCGAACTCGAACACCGTCTCGGTGGTCTCGAAATCAATGGAGCCGCGCCGCTCCCGGGCGGCCTTCATCACCTTGTAGAAGGCGTGGAGGTTGTCGAGATGAGGCGTCAGCTCCCCCCAGGCCTCGCGCCGCTTCGGATCGCGTTCGACGACGATTTTCGCCACCTCGTTGTAGGTCAGCCGCGCGTGAGAGCGCATCACCGCTTCCATGAAGCGAAATTCCCGCAGCTTGCCGTTTCCGTCCAGGATCATCTCGCAGGCCATGCACAAGCGATCCACGTTCGGATTGATGGAGCACAGACCGTTGGACAGCACCTCGGGCAACATCGGGATGACCTGCTTGGGGAAATAGACCGAGGTTCCCCGCGATTGCGCCTCCTCATCCAGCGGCGAACCCGGCTCGACATAGGCGGAGACATCGGCGATGGCGACCACCAGCTTCCAGCCGTCATCGGTGGGTTCGCAATACACCGCATCATCGAAATCGCGCGCATCCTCGCCATCGATCGTCACCAGCGGCAACTCGCGCAGATCCTCGCGCCCCGCCTTGGCCTCTTCCGGAACCTCGGCGGCGTAGCCCGCGGTCTGTCGCAACACATCCTCCGGCCAGACATGGGGCAACTCGTGATTGCGCAACGCGATATCGATCTCCATGCCGGGGGCCATGTGCTCCCCCAGCACCTCGACGATCTTGCCGATCGGCTGGTTGTGGCGGGTCGGCTGCTCGCTAATCGCGGCCACCACGATCTGCCCCGGTCGGGCATCGCCGGCGCGCTCCGCCGGCACCAGAATATCCTGGGTAATCCGCTTGTTGTCGGGAATCACGAAGCCGATGCCGCCTTCGACCTGATAGCGGCCAACCACCTCGTGATGCGCCCGTTCGAGCACTTCGACCAGCGCGCCCTCGCGACGTCCGCGACGATCGATTCCCGTCACGCGCGCCACGATCCGGTCGCCGTGCAGCAGGCTGCGCATCTGTTTCGGCGACAGGAACAGATCCTCCCCGCCCTCGTCCGGAATCAGAAAACCGAAACCGTCCGGATGCGCGGTCACCCGCCCCCGGATCAGCTCGGCCTCGGTAATCGGCAAGTAGGCGTTGCGCCGGTTTCTCACCAACTGCCCGTCGCGCTCCATCGCGCGCAGACGCCGCCGCAGGCCTTCCAGCCGCGCCTCGTCGTCATATTTCAGCTTCTTCGCCAATGCCTTGCGGCTCATCGGCCCCCGGGATTCCTTCAGAATCTCAAGGATCAACTCCCGGCTGGCGACCGGGTTATCGTACTTCTCCCGCTCGCGCTCGCGATAAGGATCAACGTGGGATGACATTCAATAACACTCCTGATAGATACAAGTGCTTCGGCGAACGCGCCAGAGCATTGACAAGATTCTACAGGAAAGGTATTGTCCCGCGCCTGCATTTCAGCAGATTCAGTCACTGCCCAGGTGGCGGAATTGGTAGACGCGCTAGCTTCAGGTGCTAGTGGGGGCAACCCCGTGGAGGTTCAAGTCCTCTCCTGGGCACCAATCTTGGCCAGTGAGGCCAAATCGGCAAGCAACCGCCGACGCCCGCGAACCGATCGCCCACGGATCAATCACTTAAACCCCCCACCCCCGACCCCCGTGTGAAACCGCTCAACA
>DRPO01000328.1 GCA_011330835.1 Gammaproteobacteria bacterium
GAGACTAGTTTATAAATGCCCGGATCGCAAGAACAAAGCAATAAAGTACGCCAGAACAATCGCCCCTCACGCCACCGCGTTGCTGGCGCGGTCATGGCGACGCCAGCGGTTCCGCCCCGCGGCCTTGGCGGCGTAACAGGCTTGGTCGGCTTCGCAAACGACGCTTGCCAGATTGCCGGAATCGGTATCGATCAGCGTTATACCTCTCGCGACCAAGAATACCCCTTTCAGGTCGCGCATCTTTTCGCCGACAGCGGCGTTGCAAAAACTTGACGTAGCCCCACTATGCCTGCGTTTTTGCGCCTTGCTCTCGACGAAAATCCGCGCACCCTGAACGGGGTATTGTTGATCGCGAGAAGTATAGCCCTCCGGCCCGTCGGACTTCGCCCGACATCGCCGGGCGGGCCGGCGGGACGCCGGCCCTCCCAAGAGGACTGGAAACGCCGGCATCTCACCAATTCAAGATCCGCTTTCGGCGTCAGGATCCAGGTCGCTCCAGGGAACCGCGCCTTCAATGACCTCGTCATAGACGCCGTCGCCATTCAGGTCGACTTCCAGTCGCACGGTTTCTCCATCGCCATTGGCTGTCAGGAGAATGGCGCCGCCCTTGGAAGAAGTTATCTTGGCCTTTCCCTGGTTGGCATACTTCCCATCCTTGACGATCACGAAGGGCACAATGGTCTCGAACGTAATATCCGTGGCGGCGCCATCCACCATATCCTGGTAGGTAAAATTCATATCCACGGTTTCCGTTTCATTGACATCGGTATCCACCGTCATGTCCATCGACTTGAGATTGAATTGCTCGGTCTGGCCATTATCCGTGGCGGACATCGCCAGGCCATCCGTGGTGCCCAGCGTCGCGGTGATCTTGGTCGCGCTCGCGGCAAGGCCAATACTCAGGTCGCCATCCAAGCGGAATGAGCCACTCGCCTCGGAAGTATTCGCGTCAATCGTAAAATCGGTAAAGGTCATGACCAATTCGAACTCGCCATTGGTGGGAGAATCCGAGAGCGCGTCCCCGCTCAACTTTGTGATCTCGAGCTCCGCCTGACCATCCAGCGTTACCGATCCGCCAATCGTCGGCGAACTGATCTGGCAGTTATCATACGTTTCCACGATTGTATTGCCGGGGCTCAACTGAGCAGCTGACGCGGTCGTCACCGTCAAGGAGCCTGATCCGCTTTCGCAAGTCGCGGCAATACTCTGCCCGCTGGCCGGAGCGCTTTCAGAAATGCTCCCGAAAGCCCCAAAAACCGCCACCTCATTGAACAAAGTGCTGGACTCGTCGAGAGAACCGAATCCTCCATAACCGTCCTTGACCACCTGCTTGTAGTTCGTCAGCGTCAATGCCCCTGGCGTGGGACCGCTATCGCCGCCGGAGTTGTCATTGTTGTTCGTCGATGGCCCGCTAGAACCACCACAGCTCGTGGTCAAAACAGTCGCGACCGCGATTGCAATCAGTGTTCGGGACGAAGTTTGCGCCATAACGGGAATCTCCTGTATCGATAGTCTGATCATTAACCGCATCACCCTAACATGTGGGGATGCGGTTTCTCCGTGACAGGATTGGCAGAATCCGGCGCGACTCCGGCAAATTACCCCGAAAGCCCAGCGATCGAAAAGCGGGGAAGACTAAAGAGGGTCTGGATACCTACCGAACGATCCGCCCGTCCACCAACTCCAGCACGCGATCCATCCTGCCAGCCAGCGACTGGTCGTGCGTGACAACGACAAATGCGGTGTTCAGCTCGCGGTTGAGCTCCACCATCAGCTCATAGATCTGCTCCGCCGTCTTGTGATCGAGATTGCCGGTAGGCTCGTCGGCCAGCACCACTTCCGGCTGGTTGGCGAGAGCGCGGGCGATGGCGGTGCGCTGACGTTCGCCGCCAGACATTTCTCCCGGCTTGTGTTCGAGCCGCTGGCCCAGGCCAACCCGGCCCAGCAGTTCGCTGGCGCGCCGCGTCGCTTCGTCAACGGAAGCGCCGCCGATCAGGATCGGCATCGAGACGTTTTCGAGCGCGGTGAATTCGGGCAGCAGGTGATGAAACTGGTAGATAAAACCGAGGCTGCGGTTCCGCAACAGGCCGCGCGCCGCGTCCGAGAGCGAGGAGAGTTTTTCCCCGCAGACTTCGACTTCGCCCGTGGTCGGCAGGTCCAGCCCGCCGATCTGGTGCAGCAAGGTGCTCTTGCCGCTGCCCGAGGCGCCGATAATGCCGACCATTTCCCCGGCGCGGATCTCCAGATCGATGCCGCGCAGCACCTTGACGTTCAGCTTGCCATCGATAAAGGAACGGGTGAGCCCGCTCACCCGAATGACGACCCGACTCTCCGTATTACTCATAACGCAACGCCTCCGCCGGCTGGGTTCGGGAGGCCTGCCAGGCCGGATAGATCGTCATCAGCATCGCCGCCGCGAACGCCACGAGAGCGATTTTCACCACATCCGCCAGACGCAGATCGGAAGGCACGTCGGTAATGTAATAGACATCCGCCGAAAGGAACTGGACATGGAACAGGTTCTCGATCGCGTGCACGATCGAGGTGACATTTTCCGCCAGCAACGAGCCGATCACCACGCCCAGCGAGGCGCCGATCAAGCCGATCAGCGTCCCCTGCACGATGAACACCAGCATCACCTGTCGCGGCGTCAGCCCCAGCGTGCGCAGAATGGCGATATCCGAACGCTTGTCGTTGACCAGCATCACCAGGGTCGAAACGATATTGAAGGCGGCCACCACCACGATCAGCGACAGGATCACGAACATCACCATGCGCTCGGTCTTGATCGCCTTGAAGAAATTCTGGTGCTGCTGCGTCCAGTCGCTGACCCAGTAGAGCGCGCCCAGGTCGTTGTTGATCTCGCGCGCGATCCTGGGCGCGTCGTAGATATTCTCGAGCCGAAGCCGCAACCCGGAGACATTGTCGCCCTTGCGCGTCAGCCGGGCGGCGTCCCCCAACGAGATGAAGGCCGAGCCGCGATCATATTCGAACATCCCCACCGAAAAGACGCCGGTGACGGTAAAACGCCTGAGCCGGGGCAGAAAACCGGCGGGCGTCACCTGGGCCTGCGGCGTGATCACGGTGACTTTCTGCCCCATCGAGACGCCGAGCATCTGCGCCAGCTCCTTGCCCAGCACGATATGGTAGGAGCCGTCCACCAGGGACTCCATGCTGCCCGCCACCATGTGCTCGCCGACATCGGAAACCTCCGCCTCCGCCTCCGGCAAGACGCCGTGGAAAATCGCCCCGCTCACCTGGTCGCCGACATTGATCATGCCCTCGAAATCGATCTGGGGCGCGCTGCCCAGCACGCGCGGGTCGGACTCCAGCTCTTTCTTGACCGACCGCCAGTTCGGCAAGACGCCCTCCAGGCCGGAAACCTGCGCGTGAGAAGCCATCCCCAGAATGCGGTCACGCAGCTCTTTCTCAAAGCCGTTCATCACCGACAGTACCGTAATCAGCGCCGCCACGCCCAGCAGGATGCCCGCGATGGAAATCACCGAAATGAACGAGATGAAATGGGTGCGGCGCTTGGCGCGGGTATAGCGCAGACCGATATAGAGCGGCAGAGGTTTAAACATCCGGCGATTAAACCACATCGATCTGTTAAAACAAACGTTTCAGCCCGCAATTCATTTTTATTTACATCGGGCTGTGAGATCCTTTGGGATCGAACATTTAGTCAGGCCATCCATGTCCCCAAGAATTCCGTCGCGCCTTGCCGCTCTCGCCCTCGGGCTACTGCTCGCAACTCAGGCTGGCGCGGAAATCGTCCGGGTTGCGCCGCAAGGGTTGAATGGAAAGGTGGTCGCCCCGAAAAACGCCCCCCAACGCGGCATGAGCAAAGCGGCGGTCATCAAACGATTCGGCTCCCCGCTATCGCGCACCCCGTCGGTTGGCGAACCGCCCATCTCCAGCTGGAAATACCCCGGCTACCGCGTCTACTTCGAGAACGACCGCGTCATTCACGCCGTCATCGAGTAGCCCGGAGCAAGCAATGGATTCCCGCTTTCGCGGGAATGACGGGAGTTTAAGGAAGTGGGACCTTAGGCCCACCCCTTGGGCCTGTTGACTGAACGGCGTTTGCCACACACCAGACTCGCCGACAAACAACACCCTCAAGAGAAATGCCGAACACCCTCTGCCGGCAGGATGCCGGCGCTCCCAGCAGCCCCTGGGAGCGCCGGCGTCCCGCCGGCCCACCCGGCAATGTCGGGCGCAGCCCGACGAGCCGTAAGGCTCTTCCTCCCCCTTCGCTCGCCCCGCCTCGACAGTACGCCGACTCGGGCAATCGGACAGGAAGTCCGATTGAGGCTTGTCCGCGCAGGGATGCGCGTACAAGCCGACCGACAAAGGCGCGCTGGCGAGGCGGGAACAAGCGGGCGACGGGGGCACCCTTTCTTTTGGTGACTTTTCTTTGGGCGAGCAAAGAAAAGTCACTCGCGCCCATGCGACATGAGCCAGAAAAGAAGTACGAAGCATCGGGGCGCGAAACCCGCCACACACCCAGCTTACCGCCACACAAGAACCCCAAATCGCCCACCCTTGCCTACCCCCCGGGAATGACGAAAAACAATGACTGCCGGTCGCGCCCGACAATCATTCTGAGACATCCCCCCGCCAAGGAGTCGGGAGATTCCCCTAAACTCACGCTCTCGTGCAGCTGGCCAAAACCAAAGGAATGGAAACAAGCCACACATCCTCCGCGCGCCTGCGCGGCGCGGCTCTCGGCCTGGCGCTGGCGCTGGTCATCCCGGTTTCACCCGGCTTCGCGGCCCCGACATCGCCCGACACGCGCTGGTTCCAGACGCAATACCTCGACTCCGGCAAGAAACCGCGCGCCGCGATCGCTTTCCTGCTGGCCGAATACCGCGAGCGCCACTACCCGGCAGTCTCGGCCTATGCCCGCAAGCTGCTGGCCGAGGGAAAACTTACGGTCAGGGAGCAGGCCGAAACGCTGCAATTACTGGCGTTGGCGGAACGAAGACTCGACCGTCCAGAACACGAACGCCGCGCCTGGATGCGGTTCTATAACCTGACCTTTTCCTCCGACGCGCTCCTGCGGGTCATCCAGTTGCATCACCAGGCCGGTCGCTATCGGCAGGCGCTGGACATCGCCAACCGGGTACAGGTCGAAAAACTCTCGCGGGTCGGAAAGACGCTGTGGTACCGGGAACTGGGCGCGCTGTATCACGACGCCGGACAAATGAACAACGCGGTCTACATCCGCAAGCGGCTCACCGAGATCGATCCCACCGCCGACAACTGGCTCGGCTATTCCGAATCCCTGCTGGCGCTGGGCAAGGCCCGGGAAGCGGATGACGCCATCGACATGGCCTTGCTCGCCGACCCCGATCAACACGACTACCTGCTGCAAAAGCTGCTGGTCGCCAACGCGCTGGGCGAGCCCGAAACCGCCCGGCGGCTGATGGCGCGCCTGGCGCTGACGCCCGAAGAACGCGGACGGCTGCAACTGCTGCTCAGCGAAACCGGACAACTCGCGACCGCGAACGACAGCTCGCCACAAGCCATCAAGCAATCCATCGAGGCTCTCGACCAGCTCGAAACCGGCGAAACGCTGAACCGCCATGTCATCGACCTCGCCCGCCTGAGCCTGCAATCGAAACTGCGCCAGCGGGAAAACCGCTGGCATGTCGGCGTCAGCGAAACCGTCTGCCGCGACGACAACGGCTGCCGCCCCCGAGATGCCGCTGACACACAGCGCTCAGCCACCGCCGGACTGCGCATCGAAGCCGGCTACCAGTTTCATCCACGCGTCTCGCTATCCGCCGGGCTGAACACGGGAAATGAGAACAACAGCCCCCGCCCCGATAACGACACCGCTTATGGCGATCTCACCCTCACGCTGCGCCCCCTCGCCAGCCCCGCGCTGGAAATCGCCGTGCAGCAGCAATTCGCCATCGGCGACCAGGCCCGCGACAACACCCGCGCCACCCTCGCCGGCCATTACTCCGCTGGCGACCCGCTCGAACCCGGCCCCACCGGACTCCACCCCCGACCCTATGTGGAACTCCACGCCGAAGCCTCCAAACTCGTCCGCGAAGACAAGGCCGCCAGCGTTTGGGCGGAAGCCCGCCTGGGACGAGGCATCCCCGTTGCCGGCAAGGCCGCCGTCGCTCCCTTCTTCTACCTCCAGGAGTATTATCGCAAGGCCGAACAGACCCCGCCCCGGCAAACCACCGAAGCCGGCCTCGGCGTCGTCCTCGACATCCGGCAATTCAGCGATCCTTACAAGGGCGATCTCGGCAAGACGCAACTGTTCTTCAAGGCCGGTCGCGACCTCTACGTCCGTGACGGCGACGAGGAGTTCCGCACACAAATGGGGTTGAGTTTCGACTACCAGTGATGGGCGGGAGCGCCGGCGCGCCCTGCCAGTATTCGTGAATGGATCCTGGCATTCGCCGGGATGACGAGAAACTCCACTACGCCCGCCCGCGACTGGATTGCCCGGAAACGACAACCTCGACAAGCTCCCTGGCCGGCAAGATGCCGGCGCTCCCAGGGGCTGGCGCTCCAGGCTGGCTTCATGCACTGTTCAGTTTCAACTGATATGATACAGCCTGCTTTTCAACCAGCCGCTCATCCATGTTGTATATGATCCTCGGAGAGGATGTCGAAAACAGCCTCTCCGCCCGTCAAGCCGCGCGCCCCGCGCATCTGGCCCGGCTTGAGGCGTTGAAGAACGACGGTCGGCTTGTCCTCGCCGGCCCCCATCCCGCCATCGATTCCCCGACGCCCGGCGACGCCGGCTTCACCGGCAGCCTGATTGTCGCGGAATTCGATTCGGAAGACGCCGCCCGGGAATGGGCGAATCAGGATCCCTACATCGAGGCGGGCGTCTATCGCTCGGTGACCATCAAGCCATTCCTTCAGGTTCTTCCCTGAGCGCCAACCGATTTTTTCAAAAGGAGATTTCAATGCTTAAAAGCAAGACCATTCTGGCCGGCGTTCTGCTGGCGTCACTCACCACCCTGGCGAGCGCGGAACAGGCCGCCAAAAAGGATCAA
>DRPO01000329.1 GCA_011330835.1 Gammaproteobacteria bacterium
GAATTTTCCAGAGCCACCGAGTGACGATGATCTCGTAGCATCGACACCCTCAAGCTTTTATGCTTCTCGCGCTCAAGTAATACCTCGTTCAGGTCACGCATCTTTTCGCCGATAGCTGCGTTGTAAGAACTTGCCATAGCCCCACTATGCCCGCGTTATTACGCCTTGCTCTCGACGAAAACCTGCGCACCCTGAACAGGGTATTCTTGATCGCGAGAGGTATCCAACACTTGCGGATCCTCTCCGTGAGACCCGAACGAATCCGGAATGTTCATCCCCGCGCTACCGGCAGGACAACCGCCAGGCGTCCAGATCCAGCCGCTTTTTCAGCCAGTCAAAATTCAGCGCATTCGCGCGGGGACAGAAACTTTCCACGCTCCCCTGATATTCAACTCCGAAGACCGCTTTTCCCGCCGTCACGAATGGCGTCAACAGATCGCATTCATCGTATTGAAAACACTGCTCGTTCAATGCCCAGTCATAATCGGCCACCAGGTCGGGAATCAGGTTCAGCGCATTCTTCAGGCCTACCGACAAGCCCCGCGCATGCGCCTCGCTGGCGGTCCAGCGGTTGTAGGCCAACTGATCATCGCGCGTCAGCGGAAAACCGGTGTCGTTGGCGTAACCGTCCACATTGTCCGGCTCGACGCCATCACAGCCCTTGCTCGCCGCCAGATCGAGCCGAGCCCGCATGATCGGCGCCAGCACATCCAGGCGGCGAATATCCAGCCATTTCTCGTCCGGCCAGCCATCCAGCGTGTTCCCGAGCACCGAGGCGGGAAACTGGTCGGCATCGTCGCGATAGTTCTCCCAACTGCCGGCGCTGTAGTAGCAGATCACCTTGCGGCCCGCCGCGTGTAGCTCGTCGATTACCGCCTGGGGCGTTTCGGTCAGATCGATGTCATACATCGCGACATCATAAGCCGTATCGACCGCGCCGCTGAGCTGCCATTGCCAGCTCGTCCCCGGCGCGGGCCGCCACCACGAGGGCGAAGGCCGAGGCGTCAGCAATCGCGTATCAGCGCCGGCCCCCGAGAGCGTCGCCGCCCAGAAACCGTCCCAGGGTTGCAGCAGCCGCCCGGCCAGCTCGACATACCCGCTCCCCTCGTACCGCCACCCCTGTGAATGGAAAACCCCCGCCGCTTCGGCTTCCGCCGGCGCGCAACCCGACGCGCAGGCCGCGTCATCCGCCACCCGCAAGGCCTCCCAGGCCAGCGGTTGATCGAAAGGGTGGCCCGGCATGTTCCACTGTCCGCCATCGGCCCGCGCTTGCAACGCCGTCGCGAAACATTCTCGCCCGGAAGGACAACCGGCGCCGCCCGTTGCCGGCGTATCGTCGCAGCTCGCCGAAAGATCCAGACGAACCGCCTCGCCAAGGGCGATGAACCAGTACCCAAGCCCCTGCCGCAAGGCATCGCTCAACGCCGGACGGAAATAGCCTTCGCCGGGCCGATACCCATACAGCGTCCAGTCCTGGCCGTAAACGCCGCGCAGCTGATCGCCAAACACCGCCTGC
>DRPO01000330.1 GCA_011330835.1 Gammaproteobacteria bacterium
CCGGGATGACGGCGTTGACGCTACGGGGAACGCCGGCATCCCTGCCGGCAAGGGGGTCACGCAAGATCGCCACCCGATAATTCGTGATGATGCGGCACAAATCTCGTCATCCCCATAAATCTCATCATCCCGGCGAACGCCGGGATCCACAAAAAAAGGCGGCCAATGGCCGCCTTTTCCGGGGGTGATCCAAAGATCAGCGCTTCGAGAACTGCACTGCCCGACGCGCCTTGCGCAGACCCACCTTCTTGCGCTCCACGCGGCGCGCATCGCGGGTCAGCAGTCCGGCGCGGCGCAAGTCGCCCCGCAGACCTTCGTCATACTCCAGCAACGCGCGGGCGATGCCGAGGCGAATCGCGCCAGCCTGGCCGCTGGGGCCGCCGCCCTTGACCGTGGCGTTGATATTGAAGCTCTTCTCGTTTTCGGTGGCTTCCAGGGGTTGACGCACGATCATGCGCGCGGTTTCGCGACCGAAAAATTCATCCAGAGGACGCTTGTTGATCGTTATCTCGCCGGTTCCGGTGGTCATGAAGACGCGAGCCGCCGAGGACTTCCTGCGTCCGGTGCCATAGTAATGTTGAGTGGCCATAATCGTTCAGTTAATTCAGTTCCAGAGTCTTGGGTTGCTGGGCGGCGTGGTTGTGTTCGGCTCCGGCGTAGACCCTGAGCTTCTTGAACATCGCCCGACCCAGCGGGTTCTTGGGCAACATGCCCTTGACGGCGGTCTCGATGATCCGCTCGGGCGCCTTGTCGAGCAGCTTTTCAAAGCTGATGGACTTCATGTTGCCGACATAACCGGTATGCCGATGATACATCTTGTCCTTGCGCTTGTTGCCGGTCACATTGATCTTCTCGGCATTGATGACAACGATGTAGTCGCCGGTATCGCAATGCGGGGTATAGATCGGCTTGTGCTTGCCGCGCAGCCGCTTGGCGACTTCGGAAGCCAAACGACCAAGATTT
This sequence comes from Gammaproteobacteria bacterium, assembly GCA_011330835.1. GTDB lineage: Bacteria > Pseudomonadota > Gammaproteobacteria > UWMA-0217 > UWMA-0217 > HyVt-560. Next base: position 964 of record DRPO01000330.1, read on the forward strand.
TTACCGGCGGCGTCAACCACATACCAGTCGCGTTTCACCTCGGCGGGCTTGGCTGTAAACGTCTTCATTCTCCGTGTACTCCTTGGTATTCAGAGATGTGGGTGCGAAAGGCGCGAGACTATAGCGAAAATCCCGGTTTGTCGCAACCTTCGCGGCGCGATAAACGCCCCTTACCGCGACAAGAGATCCTCCAGCGAGACTTCCAGGGCCGCGGCCAATGCATCCAGCACCTCGGTCGTCCCTTTCCGCTGCCCCGATTCCAGTTGAGACAGATAGGGTTTGCTGATTCCCGCCTTGTCCGCCAGTTGCTGCTGCGTCATGTCGCGATGAATTCGCCAGACGCGTATCGGGTTCTGGCCATCCAGAATCGCAAAGGTAACCTCAGCTGGAATCAATTCCTCTCCCTGGGAAATGGACTGCCTGGCTTCGTCGTAGGCGCGAATATCCTGAAGCATCTCGACTTCTTCCAATAGCTGTTGGTAATCCTTGTAAGGAAGGATTGCCCATTCAGGCTCGCCATCTTTTTCGATTACTTGTACGTTCATTGATAGACGCCTCCACGTGGCGAAATTCTCAATACCTCGATCACCAACCGATCATCTTCGACATCATAGATAATACGCCAATCCCCAACGCGCAACCGGTAACCAGGTCGCCCCTGCAGTTTGGTCACGTTGGCGTTAGAGGCAAACGGATCGCTGGATAAGTGCTCAAGTTTTCGACGGATCAGCAAAGCCATGTTACGCGGCATCTTGCGCAGTGTTTTATCGGCTTGCTTGGAAAACAGAATACGATGCACAGACAAAGGTTAGCAATGTGCAAACAATGCCGCAAGCGGTGCGCGGATTGCCGTCGAGGTATGCTAAGACAAACGCGCCAACTCCGAATACCTCACGCCGGATGGACTGCTTTGCGACAGCAACAGGCTGAAACTGTCCACTTTCCAGCACAGGGCCTCGTCAAGCTCCAGGTTGACCTCCCGCCGGATATTGCGTTGCAGCGTGATGTGCGGAACATAGGGGCGTTTCTCGGGCTGGTAGCGGCAGTCCCGCGCCAGCGCGAGCGACAGGTCTTGCTGAAGCTGTCGCAGTGGCTCGGGGATATCGGCGCATCCCAGCCAGAGCGCCTTGCGGCGAAAGCTGCCGATGCGGTCGAGACGGAGGGTAAAGGGGGAAACCTCGATGTCGCCCGCGACTTTTTTCAGGCAGGCGAGACGCTGTTCATCCACGTTGCCGACAAAAACCAGGGTGACATGCAGGTTGCCGGCGGGCATGGGCCGCCCGCCACCGTCGAATTTGCCGGCGAGCCGGGCAATGGCTTGCCGGGTTTGCTCGTCGGGCCAGAGCGCAAAGAAGACACGCTGGAAAGACATCTATACTTCTCGCGTCAAAGAATACCCGGTTCAGGGTACGTGGATTTTCGTCGAGAGCAAGGCGTAAAAACGCAGGCATAGTGGCGCTACGTCAAGTTTCTACAACGCAGCTATCGGCGAAAAGATGCGCGCCCTGAATGGGGGATTCTTGGGCGCGAGAAGTATATATTACAGATCGCCGTTGACGCCCGCCTTGATGATGCCGTAGATGCTGTTGCGCACCTTGGTTCCCAGCTTTTGCAGCTCGGGCGGGAGCTTGGCGCGGCCCAGCGTCTTGTCCATGTTGATGGTGACGATGTAGG
>DRPO01000331.1 GCA_011330835.1 Gammaproteobacteria bacterium
CGGCGCGAACGGATAGAGCGACAGAAACAGGATGGCCGCCGCCAGCAGGTAGCCCAGCGTCAGCCAGAACCCTCTCAGCCGAAGCCTCATGGATTGTCGTATATTGCCTGGGCCGCGGCGATTGCCGACTCGGCGGATTTCAGCCCCACGGCTTCCAGCGCGGCCAGGCAACTGATGACATTCTTCGGGTTGCTGGCGTAGCCCATCAGGCCGATGCGCCAGACCTTGCCGGCGAAATCGCCCAGGCCGGCGCCGATTTCGAGGTTGAACTCGTTCAGCAGTCTGGAGCGAATCGCCGCATCGTCGTGACCCTCCGGAATCCAGACCGCGTTGAGCTGCGGCAAGCGGTGGGCTTCGTCGACCACGAAGCGAATGCCCATGGCTTCGAGCCCGGCCTTGAGGGCCTGGTGATTCAGGTCATGGCGGCGCCAGGCGTTTTCCAGGCCTTCTTCCTCCAGCAGCAACAGCGCCTCGTGCAATGCGTAGAGGGCGTTGATGGGGGCGGTATGATGGTAGGCGCGGGTGGCGCCGCCGCCCCAGTAACCCATGACGAGGTTCAGGTCGAGGAACCAGCTTTGCACTTTGGCGTCGCGGGACTTGATCTTGTCCACGGCGCGCTCGCCGAAACTGACCGGCGACAGTCCGGGCACGCAGGACAGGCATTTTTGCGTGCCGGAATAGATGGCGTCGATTCCCCAGTCGTCCACCCTGAGTTCCGTACCGCCCAGCGAGGTCACCGCATCGACGATCGCGAGGCAGTCATGGCGATGCGCGATTTCGACCAGCGTCTTCGCATCGGAGCGCACGCCCGTTGAGGTTTCGGCGTGAACGAAGGCGACGATCTTCGCATCGGGGTGCGCCTTGAGCGTGGTCTCCAGTTTGTCCGGATCGACCGCTTCGCCCCAGGCGTCGTCGATGACCACGGCCTCGCCCCCGCGGCGCTCGACGTTTTCCGTCATTCGCATGCCGAAGACGCCGTTGCGGCAGACCACGACCTTGTCGCCGGGCTCCACCAGATTCGCGAAACAGGTCTCCATGCCCGCGGAGCCGGGCGCCGAGACGGGGAGCGTCAGCGCATTCTCGGTCTGAAACGCGTACTGCAGCATGGCCTTGACCTCTTCCATCATGCCCACGAATTGCGGATCCAGATGACCAATGGTCGGACGCGACATCGCCTCCAGAATGCGGGGGTTGACGTCGGAAGGGCCGGGACCCATCAGGGTGCGGGCGGTGGGATGAAAAGCGCTATGAGTCATGGGAAAATATCCTGGATTAGGGGGCGCGGGGAGTATAGCGAATCTCCGACGCGCCCATGAATACCCCGATCAGAGTGTGTGGGTTTGGACGCCTATTTCAGCATCGATGCGTCGACCTGGTTCCTCTTGAGCTGCGCCCTTTTTTGCAGGCTTCTCCAGCCCAGCCTGTTGGACAGCCAGGAGGCGGCGCTCAGCGGAAGCCCGTAGATCCTCACTCTGCGCGTCTTGACGATGGCTTCGCTTTCGAGGGCGAGCCACAGGCGGTGTAGCCGGTTGGGGTGTCGGGCGTCACGATGTTGCGGCGGGTAGCCGCGTTCCGCCATGAGATCTCCGGCGCGGGCTTCAACAAGCGCCACGTCTTTGGCAGGCATTTTGCGCCGCCATTGCCGCGCCAGCTTCTGGTTCGGGAACTCATAGGAACTGGTCTCGATATAGTCGAACATCGCCGGGTGATAGTCGATGCCGATAAACCGGCACAGCGCGGACAAGGTTTCCACAGGGGATGAAACCAGGGTTTCATAGTGGATTTCTGTCCAGTTCGCGAATGGGATGGCGTTGCGCACCCGATCCCAGCAGCGTTCCGCCTCGATCCAGCGTTCGACGCCTTTCCAGCAGTTGCCGGCCCAGTTCATTTGGACGCAGGAGCGGGACACGTCGCGGGGATCGCGGATCAGGTGAATGAAGCGGGCGTCGGGCCAGATGGCCAGCAGACGGTCGAAATGGCGATGGACCGTGGCGCCGACCCGGGGTTTGCCATAGCGCCGCCGGCGTTGGAGCAAGAAATCGTTCATCAACTCGGGATAGCTCAGCGACCTGTCGATGTGGAATCCGGCGGCCTGGAAAATCCGGTCGGTCGCCAGAGCCTCCTCGTAGTCGTTGATATCGGGAAATTGTCCGTTCCTGATGTGATCGACGGCGAATTCGAATTCGAACTGGAACGCGAGTTCGGGATGGTGATCCAGCATGAGTCGGAGCAGGGTGGTGCCGGAGCGTTCGGCGCCCACCAGAAAAACGGGAGCCGTGGCTTGTCCCGGAGAGCCGGGATGGTCGGTTGTATTCATATGTATTGCGCCTTTGTTTTTATTGCCCAAGTCTTGCTAAAGCCGCCCTGGCGGCTTGTGGGAGAAGGGGCTCGCTGGTGTGTTTCTTGTTTTCAATGGATAGGACACTGAAAACGGCAAAGGTTCTCGTTTATTGGTAAGAAGAATTTCTGTTTTTTTGGGTTGAGCAAGGAAGCGGTGAGGTCAAAGACCAGGCGCGCGCCCGCGCATTCCGCGAGAATCCAGAGCGGGTTTCTTTGTGCTCAGCCCGGAATGACGAGTCCTCGGGGTATCCAGTGTTCACGGTTGTTTTCTTTACAAAATCTTCTATTTTTCGAAAGGTTAGATTATATTGGCGAGATAAATTCTAGAAACTCGGGACGCGGAAGCATGAAAAGAGCATTATTGGCGGGTCTCTGTATCGCCTGCGGCATGACGACGACCGCTCACGCCACGAACGGACTTTTTCTGATCGGCGCGGGCAACACCGCGCGCGGGATGGGCGGCGTGGGGATCGCGACGCCGCTGGATTCGCTGTCGGCCTACGCCAATCCGGCCGCCATCGCGGGCATGTCGAAGCGGATGGATGTCGGCATCGATCTGTTCGTTCCGATTTCCGAGGCGCGGCTGGGTTCGGTGACGGCGAAAAGCGAGAACGACGAATTCGGAATCACCAATGTCTATCCCATGCCGTCATTCGGCTACGTTTTCGGCTCGCATGGACGCTTCACTTTCGGCATTCACGCCGCGCCGGCGGGTGGCGGGGCCTCCTACTACAAGACCAATTTTTTCCAGGCGGCGGCGTCCGGCGTGAGCGATCCGAACGTCGATCCAACGCTGCGCGATCCGCTGGGCGTCAACCTGCTGGCGTTCCAGGTCAATCCGACCCTGGCCTGGCGTTCCGCCGATGGCGTCAACGCGGTGGGCGCGTCCCTGGTGACCGCGATCGCCCGCTTCAGCGCCTATGGCATCGGTCTGTTCGACCCGTTCACGCCGACCCAGGGCAGCATCAAGGATTTTTCCGACCAGGGGCAGGACTGGAGCGCGGGCGCCGGGCTGCGGCTGGGCTGGCTCGGCCATTATGGCGACTGGAAGCTCGGGTTGAGCTACACCTCGCGGGTCGATATGATGAATTTCCGGGAGTACGAGGAGCTGTTCGCCGAGAGCGGCGATCTCGATCTGCCGCCGATGCTGGGCATCGGCTTCAGCTACCAGATCACGCCCCGTCTGCTGCTCGCGATGGATCTGTCGCAGACCTACTATGAACAGATTCGCGCGATCTCCAATCGCGGCCCCAACCTGGCGGGCCAGAACTCACTGGATGATCCGGAAGGACAAAAGCTGGGACGCAAGGAGGGGCTCGGGTTCGGCTGGCGCAACCAGACCGTCAGCAAGATCGGTCTGCAATACCGCTATAGCGACCAGTGGACGCTGCGCGCCGGCTGGAACTACGGCAAAAGCCCGATCAATGAAGACCGGGAGATCATTTTCAATCTTCTGGCGCCCGCCACGACCCAGAACCATCTCACCCTCGGCGCAACCTGGCGTCTGGCGGCGGGCAAGGATCTGAACTTTTCCTGGGTGCACGCCTTCGAGCACGAGCAGGCCGGGCCGACCTATGTTTCCGATGATGGATCCAACTATGGATCCATGAAAATGCACCAGAACGCCTTCGGACTGAGTTTCTCGGTCAAATATTGAGCCACTGGAAGCGAACAACAGGAATCGTCATGATCAAATTTCCCCATCCTTTTTCAATTCTGGGCGCGGCGGCCTTGTCCGGCGCGCTGCTGTTTCCCCTGGCCGCCCCGGCCGCGCTGGACGCCCACGCGGTGCTGAACATCAACAAGGGCGAGGGCGGATTCACTCGCCCGGCGGATGGCTCCGGATCCTGGTTCGCGATGGAGTCTCTCGGTGAGGGTAAATGGCTGTATGTCGGCATCGAAGGGCGCGACGGCGTCAAGCTGGGCGAGGTGCAGGCGGCCTCCACCGCCGATCCCGACGCCCTGGTCAAGGGCATCGATGAGCCCTGGATTTTTTTCAGTAATCAGGGACTCCACCAGACCACAAGCGCGCCGGGCATCATCAGCGACGACGGGGCGGGCAACGTGGTGCTGGATTTCTCCGGCTGGGGCGTGGACTGGAACGGCATCGAGACCATTCCGATGCCCAGCGGCGCCAATCCGGGGGTGGATGGCGATCTTGCCAACGCCGATGGCCAGGCGCTGCTCAAATGCGCCAATGATTGCGGCGACGGCGACAGCTATGTGCTGAACTACACCGCCATCGTTCCGGACGATTCCGGCACCAATTTCAGCGGCGTCAAATACCATTTGCACCTGGAAGGAACGATCTCCGCGCCGACGGATGCGGGCGGCGGCAATCCGGAAGGGCCGCGCGTGATCGACCCGAACGCGCCGGTCGTCCGCGATGTCCAGGCGGCGCTGGCGGCGGGCGGGCGCGCCACGATCGATTTTTCCGGCGCGGTCAGCGATCCACAGGGCGCTGGCTCGATCGATTTCGCCTCGATGCGTTTCGTCGATCATTGCGTCGGCGGCGCGATTATCTATGTGGACGCCAATGGACAGGCGATCTACGCCGATGGCGCGGGCCTGGACGAGGACTGTACGCTCGATTACACCGTGCGGGACAATACCGGGCTGGAGTCCGACAGCGCAACGGTCTTTGTGCGCATCCGGCAAGGCAATATCCCGCCAATCGCGCATGACGATGCGGTAGTCGTCGATCCGGGGCAATCAGCGGTCATCGATGTCGTGGCCAATGATGTCGATGGCGACGATGGCTTGCAACCCGACAGCGTCAAGATCCTGGATAACCCCGCCCAGGGGCGCGTCAGCGTCGCCGCCGATGGCAAGATTAGCTATCAGCCCAATGGCGCCAACGCCGGGATCGACGCCTTCACCTATGTCATCCAGGACACCCGGGGCGAGATCTCCAACCCGGCCACGGTCGCCGTTCGCGTCAATCAGCCGCCGGTCGTGGCGGATGACGCCGCCACCGTGGCGCGCGGCGCGAGCGTGGTGATCGAAGCGCTGGCCAACGATGTGGATGATGACGGTTTTCGCCCCGCGTCGGTGACGATCGCGCAGGCCGGCAACGGCAAGGTCGAGATCAACCCCGAAACGGGCGCGCTGACCTACACGGCCCAGGGCGACTTCCTCGGCGAGGATCGCTTTCAATACACCGTCGAGGACAGCGATGGCGTGCGTTCCGATCCGGCCACGGTGGTCATTACCGTCGTCAACGCCATACCGGTCGCCAGCGACTTTTCCGCGACGCTGAATATCGCCAGCGACGATAAGGCGGAGATCGACCTGCTGGCGCACGCCGAGGATGGCGACGGCGACCTGAGCGGCGCGCGCGTCGAAATCGTCGAACAGCCCGCCAACGGCGCCGTGACCGTCGGCGACGGCGGGCGTTCGGCGACCTATGCCCCGTCGGCGGGCTTCATCGGTCAGGACAGCTTCAGTTACGTGGTGATCGATGGCGACGGCGGACGCTCCGAGGCGGCGACCGTGTCGGTCACCGTCGCGGACGCCTCCGCCGCCGTGCTCGATCCCGAAGCGATTCTCACCATCAACGCCGGCAAGAGCAGCACCGAGAAACCCGCGCCGGGCGCCGGCTCCTGGTTCGCCATGGAAGCGGCCGGGCCGGGCGGCTGGATCTATGTTGGCCTGTCCGCCAACGAAGGCGTTCAGCTGGGTCAGGCCCAGCCCGCCAGTTCCTCGCCGCTGAAGCCCTCGATCGACAACCCCTGGGTGTTCTTTGGCAACCTCGGCGTTCATCAGACCACCCAGCCGCCGACCATCATCAGCGACGACGGCGCGGGTCATGTGTCGCTGGACTTTTCCGGCTGGGGGGTGAGCTGGAACGGCATCCCGGTGATTCCGCTCGACAAGCGGCCCAACGGCGGCGTCGAGGGCGGCGCGTCGGTCAACCCCGAAAGCGTGGCGCTGATGACCTGTCAGGACGCCGATCCCACCGATGGCGAGAGCGCCGATGATTGCAGCCTGGGCGACAGTTACACGCTGAGCTATACCGCGACCGTGCCGGCGGGCGACCCGTCCGGTTTCGGCAACGTCTCCTACGTGTTGCATCTGGAGGGCAATGTCGTCAAGGAGCGGCCCCAGCTTGGCCACAAGGACCCGAACGCTCCTGCGGACGTGACCACGGTCGCCGTGCTGGGCGCCAATGGCGAGCGCGGCGTGCTGGGCGAGGATGGATCGGTGGGCGACCTGAACGTGACGCCCGGTTTGACGGCGCAGGATCTGGGTCTGCCGACCGGTTACGGTTTGACGGCGGAACAACTGGGATTGCCCGATCCCTCGATCAACCCCGCCAGCGGGATCCAGTGTCTTGGCGGCTGTATCGACATACTCGCGCCGGTCAGCGTGGTCGGCGAAGCGATCGAGGTGGTGTTCAAGCTCAGCGAGCCGTTGAAATCATCGACCGATTTCCGCATCCACACCGACAACGGCTGGCAGGATTTCGACCAGTCCACCGGCGACGCCATCGGCTCCGCGCCGGCCAACGACCAGGGGCAATGCACCGACCCCCGGGGCGCTTTCGACCCCGGCCTC
>DRPO01000332.1 GCA_011330835.1 Gammaproteobacteria bacterium
GTGGCGGTATGGACGCCAGCCAGTACAAGGATTACGTGCTCACCCTGCTGTTTATGAAGTACGTCTCCGACAAGTACAAGGGCGACCCCTACGGCATGATCGTGGTGCCGGAAGGCGCGAGTTTCGACGACATGGTGGCGCTCAAGGGTGACAAGGAAATCGGCGACAAGATCAACAAAATCATCAGCGCGCTGGCGGAGGAGAACGACCTCAAGGGCGTGATCGACGTGGCCGATTTCAACGACGAGGACAAACTCGGCAAGGGCAAGGAGATGATCGACCGGCTCTCCAAGCTCATCGGCATCTTCGAAGGTATGGATCTCTCCTCCAACCGCGCCGATGGCGACGACCTGCTGGGCGATGCCTACGAATACCTCATGCGCCACTTCGCCACCGAGTCCGGCAAGAGCAAGGGCCAGTTCTACACCCCGGCGGAAGTCTCGCGTATTCTCGCCAGCGTTATCGGCATCACCAGCGAGACCTCGCAGGACGCCACCGTCTACGACCCCACCTGCGGTTCCGGCTCGCTGTTGCTCAAGGCCAGCGACCAGGCACCGCGCGGCCTCTCCATCTTCGGTCAGGAAATGGATAATGCCACGAGCGCACTGGCGCGCATGAACATGATTCTGCACAACAACGCCACCGCCAAAATCTGGAAAGGCAATACTATCTCCGACCCGCAGTGGAAAGACGCCAGCGGCCAGCTCAAAACATTCGACTTCGCCGTTGCCAATCCGCCCTTCTCCAACAAGAACTGGACCAGCGGAATCAACCCCGAGCAGGATGAATTCAGCCGTTTCACCTGGGGCATTCCGCCAGAGAAAAATGGCGACTACACCTTCCTGCTGCACATTATCAAAAGCCTCAAAAGCACCGGCAAAGGCGCCGTCATCCTGCCGCATGGCGTATTGTTCCGAGGCAATGCCGAAGCCCGTATCCGCGAAAATCTCATCAAGCAGGGCTACATCAAAGGCATTATCGGCCTGCCCGCCAACCTGTTTTACGGCACCGGCATCCCCGCCTGCATTATCGTTATCGACAAGGCACAGGCGTCAACGCGCAACGGCATTTTCATGATCGACGCCAGCAAGGGCTTCATCAAGGACGGCAACAAAAACCGCCTGCGCAGCCAGGACATCCACAAGATCGTCGATGTCTTCAGTAAACAGCAGGAACTCCCCCGCTACAGCCGCCTGATTCCACTCAGCGAAATCGCCGCCAACGACTACAACCTCAACATCCCGCGCTACATCGACAGCGCCGAGCCCGAAGACCTGCACGACCTCAGCGCCCACCTGCAAGGCGGCATCCCCAATCGCGACATCGATGCCCTGCAACACTACTGGCGCATCTTCCCCAGCATCCGCGCCACCCTGTTTGAAGATGATCGCCCCGGCTACAGCAAAAGCGGGGTCAAAGGCGCAGAAGTCAAAGCCACCATCCTCAGCCATCCCGAATTTATCCATTTCGCCGGGCAAAGCCTGCAACCCTTCACCAAATGGAGCCAGCACGCCGCGCTCAAAACAATCGATATCGGAGAACAACCCAAAGCGATCATCAACCGCATCAGTGAAGACCTGCTCCAGCGCTACGCCGACGCACCGCGGCTCAGCCGCTACGACATCTACCAGATCCTCATGGACTACTGGGCTGAAGTGATGCAGGACGATGTCTATGTGCTGACCCAGGATGGCTGGGCCGCTGGCAAGATCCTCCGCGAACTGGTCGCCAAAAAAGGCGAAAAGCTCAAGGAAACACCCGATCTCATCATCAACCGAAGCAAATACAAGGCCGAGCTGATCCCCCCCGCGCTCATCATCGCCCGCTATTTCCAGAGCGAACAGGCCGACATCGAAACGCGGCAATCCCGGCTTGACGCCACCTCGCAGGAACTGGAAAGCTACCTAGAAGAACACAGCGGCGAAGACGGTCTGCTCAATGAAGCGCTCAACGACAAGGACAAAATCACCAAGGCCAGCGTCA
>DRPO01000333.1 GCA_011330835.1 Gammaproteobacteria bacterium
ATCTAAATCCTTAGTAAAACACTCGGTTATTTATCAGAGAGTGACGAAGAGGTAGTATTTATGAAACTTTCAACCAAAGGCCGCTATGCGGTCACGGCCATGATGGATCTTGCGCTGCATGATCGTCAGGGTCCTGTCACGTTGGCGGACATATCCCAGACGCAGGGGATTTCGCTGTCCTATCTTGAACAGTTGTTCGCCAAGCTGCGCAAGGCGGGGCTGGTGGAAGGCGTGCGCGGTCCCGGCGGCGGATACCGGCTGGCGAAGGCGCCAGGCCAGATCACCGTGGCGAAGATCATTACGGCTGTTGATGAAAGTGTTGATGTCACCCGTTGCGGTGGCGAGGGCGATTGCCAGGATGGCGAACGTTGTCTGACCCATGAGCTGTGGAACGAGCTGAGCGAGCGGTTGTATGAATTTCTGGACGGCATTTCGCTGGACCAGTTCATCGATCGCCCCGAGATTCGCGAAATTGCGCGTCGCCAGGACGAGGAGGTTCGGCGCATGAACTTCGTGTTTCCCCGTCCCGCGGCCTGATACTGAAGATTAGAGATTATGAGCGTAAAACTTCCTGTTTATCTGGACTACAGCGCGACCACGCCGGTTGACGAGCGGGTGGCGGAAAAGATGTCGGGCTACCTGACCCGCGATGGCGTGTTCGGCAATCCGGCGTCGCGCAGCCACGCCTTTGGCTGGGCTGCCGATGAGGCGGTACAGGAAGCGCGCGCGCAAGTCGCCGCCCTGGTGAACGCGGATCCGAAGGAGATTGTGTTTACCAGCGGCGCCACCGAGAGCGACAATCTGGCGCTCAAGGGCGTGGCTCATTTCAACCAGCGCAAGGGCAAGCATATCGTCACCTGCAAGACCGAGCACAAGGCGGTGCTGGACACCTGCCGGCAACTGGAGCGCGAAGGTTACGAGGTGACCTATCTCGACCCGGAGCCGGACGGTCTGATCGATCTCGACAAGTTCCGCGCCGCGCTGCGCGATGACACGACCATCGCCTCGATCATGCATGTCAACAACGAGATCGGCGTGATCCAGGACATCGCCGCGATGGGTGAAATCTGTCGCGAGCGCAAGATCGTCTTCCACGTCGACGCGGCGCAGAGCGCGGGCAAGGTTCCCATCGATCTGTCCACGCTCAAGGTTGATCTGATGAGCTTTTCCGCGCACAAGATTTATGGCCCCAAGGGCGTTGGCGCGCTGTATGTCCGGCGCAAGCCCCGGGTGCGGCTGGAAGCGCAGATGCACGGCGGCGGTCACGAGCGCGGCATGCGTTCCGGGACGCTGGCGACCCACCAGATCGTGGGCATGGGCGAGGCGTTCGCCATCGCCGGCAAGGAGATGGCGGCGGAAAACGAGCGCATTCTCGGTCTGCGCAACCGGTTATGGGATGGCCTCAAGGATATGGAAGAGGTCTATCTGAACGGCGATCTGGAGCGTCGCGTGGCGGGCAACCTGAACGTCAGCTTCAATTTCGTCGAAGGCGAAAGCCTGATCATGGCGCTCAAGGATATCGCGGTTTCCAGCGGTTCGGCCTGCACCTCGGCGTCGCTGGAGCCCAGCTACGTACTGCGCGCGATTGGCCGCAACGACGAGCTGGCGCATTCCTCGATCCGGTTCACGATCGGCCGCTACACCACTCAGGAAGAGATCGACTACACCATCGACCTGGTTCGCAAGGCGGTTGGCAAGCTGCGCGATCTGTCGCCGTTGTGGGACATGTACCAGGAAGGCATCGACCTCGATTCGGTTCAATGGGCTGCCCATTGAGGTTTCGGGAACCAGATTTTCAACTATTACAGAATTGGTGACTCATCATGGCTTACAGTGACAAGGTAATCGATCATTACGAAAATCCACGCAACGTGGGCAAGCTCGACGACAAGGCGCCGGACGTCGGCACCGGCATGGTCGGCGCGCCCGCCTGCGGCGACGTGATGAAACTGCAGATCAAGGTCAACGATGAAGGCGTGATCGAAGACGCGAAATTCAAGACCTACGGCTGCGGCAGCGCGATCGCTTCCAGCAGCCTGCTGACCGAGTGGGTCAAGGGCCGCACGCTGGAAGAAGCTCGGCAGATCAAAAACTCCGAAATCGCGGAAGAACTCGCATTGCCGCCGGTCAAGATCCACTGTTCGGTGCTGGCTGAAGACGCCATCAAGGCGGCCATTTCCGACTACCAGACCAAACAGCAGCCCGAGTTGAAAAAATCCGCCTGAGACGATGGCTATTACGATGACCGAGCGCGCCGCGGAGCGAGTGCGCAAGTTTCTTGAAAACCGCGGCAAGGGCATTGGCGTCCGGTTGGGCGTAAAAACCACCGGATGCTCCGGCATGGCCTACGACATCGAGTTCGCCGACGAGGTGGAAGAATTCGACGAGGTTTTCGAAAGCCACGGCGTCAAGGTTCTCGTCAACCCCAAGAGCTTGGTCTACCTTGACGGAACCGAAGTTGATTTCGTCAAGGAAGGGCTGAACGAAGGCTTCAAGTTCACCAACCCCAACGAGGCCGAACGCTGCGGCTGCGGCGAAAGCTTTACCGTCTGAGCCGGGTTCTGGCGAAACCTCCCGGTTCAGGCGGAAACCCCGACCCTATCGATGGCCCCCCAAAGCAACTACTTCGAACTGTTCGGGCTGCCGGAAAGCTTCGATATCGACCCGGTTGCGCTGGCCTCTGCCTACCAGACGTTGCAGACCGAGTTCCACCCGGATCGTTACGCCAGCGCCGACGCGGCCACCCGTCGCGCCTCGGTGGAGCAGGCGGCTTTGATCAACGCCGCCTACCAGACGCTCAAGGATCCGCTTCGGCGGGGATTCTACCTGCTGGAGCTGGCGGGCCATCCGGTCACGGCGGAGCATCACACCATCAAGGACGGCGCCTTTCTGATGAAGCAGATGGAATACCGCGAGCGGCTGGACGAAGTGGAAGAGAGCGACGATCCGTTGGCGGCGGTGGATCGGCTGCGGGATGATCTCGCCGTCGAGGAATCCGCCCTGACCGAGGCCTTCAAGTCCGCCTGGGCCCAGCGGGATTTTGAATCGGCGCTGGATCATCTTACAAAATGGCAGTTCTTCGGGCGGATCAAGTCGCAGCTTGAAGAGACGGAGGCCGCGCTGGAAGATCGCCTGCTGTAAGCAAAGCCCGATCATGGCCGTGGGCCCGTCAAGCCGAAGGCGCATCGGGGCGTTGCTGGCTACGGGGCGCTTTTGCCGGCGGGACGCCGGCGCTCCCAGGAGATTGAGCGAAGCGGATCCACCGGCGTATTCCATGTTCACAATGAGATAAATCATGGCGTTATTGCAGATTTCAGAACCGGGCATGTCCACGGCGCCGCACCAGCACCGGTTGGCGGCGGGGATCGACCTGGGCACCACCAATTCGCTGGTCGCCACGGTGCGCAGCGGCGTGGCCGAAACCTTGCCGGATGAGCAGGGGCGGCATCTGTTGCCGTCGGTCGTGAATTACTCCGTTGATCCGCCCATCGTGGGTTACGAAGCTCTCGAGATGGCGGCGGAAGATCCGCTCAATACCATCGCCTCGGTCAAACGCCTGATGGGACGCTCGGCGGGTGATCTGGAAGCCTCTTCGGGTTGGCGCCAGTACCGTTTCGCCGAGAGTGAAAGCAATGTGCCGCGCATTGTCACGGCGTCGGGAGAGCGCACCCCGATCGAGGTGTCGGCGGATATCCTGCGAGCGCTCAAGGCGCGCGCCGAGGCCACGCTGGGCGGCGAATTGCAGGGCGTGGTGATCACCGTGCCCGCCTATTTCGACGACGCCCAGCGCCAGGCCACCAAGGACGCGGCCAAACTGGCCGGCCTCAACGTCTTCCGGCTGCTCAACGAGCCGACCGCCGCCGCCGTGGCCTACGGGCTGGACAGCGGCCAGGAGGGCGTGATCGCGGTTTATGATCTCGGCGGCGGCACCTTCGATATCTCCATTCTGCGGCTGAACAAGGGCGTGTTCGAAGTATTGGCCACCGGCGGCGACAGCGCGCTGGGCGGCGATGATTTCGATCACGCCATCGCCGACTGGATTATCGAGCAAATGCAGGGCGGGGCGGGCCAGGATGCGTCCGCGATGCAGCGCATCCTGGAGCGCGCGCGCGCCGCCAAGGAGGCGCTTTCGGAACAGGAGCGGGTGACCATCGAGGTCCAGCGGGAAGACGGCGGCCTCTGGTCCGGAGAGCTGAGCCGGGAAGCCTTCAACGCGTTGATCGCGCCGCTGGTCAAAAAAACTATCCTGGCCTGCCGTCGGGCGCTGCGCGACGCGGGCATCGCTCGCGAGGACGTGATTCAGACGGTCATGGTCGGCGGCTCCACCCGCGTGCCGCTGGTGCGGGAGCGGGTCGGCGAGTTCTTTGGCCAGCCGCCGCTGGTGGATATCGATCCCGACCGGGTGGTGGCCATCGGCGCCGCCCGGCAGGCCGATGTGCTGGCCGGCAACAATCCCGACGGCGAGATGCTGTTGCTCGACGTGATCCCCCTGTCGCTCGGCATCGAAACGATGGGCGGGCTGACCGAGCAGATCATCCCGCGCAACACCACCATCCCGGTGGCCCGCGCCCAGGAATTCACTACCTACAAGGACGGGCAGACCGCCATGGCGCTGCATGTCGTGCAGGGCGAGCGCGAGCTGGTGGCGGATAACCGGTCACTGGCGCGATTCGAGCTGCGTGGCTTCCCGCCGATGGTGGCGGGCGCGGCGCGCATCCGGGTCACCTTTCAGGTCGACGCCGATGGCCTGCTCAACGTCACCGCCGAGGAGCTGACCAGCGGCGTCCAGGCGCGAATCGAAATCAAACCCTCCTACGGCCTGACCGATACCGAAATTGAGACCATGTTGCGCGATTC
>DRPO01000334.1 GCA_011330835.1 Gammaproteobacteria bacterium
GTTCGATTCACTGACGGCGCATGATATCGAGCAAGGTTTGGCGCTCTTGAGGCCTTAGTCGAGTAGATTAGCCTAGATCCACCCTCGGCGCCGGTTCCCAGCCTTCGGCGCGGTATTCGGCGATGACGTCGGTGTAGATGCCGCCACGCACGTTGAAGCGACCGGTGACGCGCATGAAGCGTGGTTCGGTGGCTTTGACGAGGTCGTTGAGGATCTGGTTGGTCACCGCCTCGTGGAATGCGCCTTCTTCCCGGTAGGACCACATATAGAGCTTGAGCGATTTCAGTTCCACACAGCGCCGGTCGGCGATGTACTCGATCTCGAACGTGGCGAAATCGGGCTGCCCCGTCTTGGGACAAAGGCAGGTGAATTCCGGAATGCGGATTCGGATGGTAAAATCCCGCTCCGGATTGGGATTTTCGAACGTTTCCAGGTTCTTCGAGGGCTTGGATGGCATGGATTTTTCGATCGGATAAAAACGAAAGTATACCTCTAGCCTATTCACTAGAGGTATTTATCAGCTCACAGGAGTCATCGATGCGTCGCCGACCGGCGCATTCTCGTTCATGCAACTGCAGAAAATCAAACTCGCCGGCTTCAAGTCGTTTGTCGATCCCACCACGCTGAATCTGCCTTCGCGGCTGATTGGCATCGTCGGGCCGAACGGTTGCGGCAAGTCCAATACCATCGATGCGGTGCGCTGGGTGATGGGGGAGTCCTCCGCCAAGCATCTGCGCGGCGATTCGATGGAGGATGTCATTTTCAACGGCTCCAACGCGCGCAAGCCGGTGGGCAAGGCGTCGATCGAGCTGGTGTTCGACAACAGCGATGGCCGGGCCGGCGGCGAGTACGCCAAGTACAACCAGATTTCGATCCGCCGTGAGGTGACCCGCGACGGCCAGTCCACCTATTACCTCAACAACGCCCGTTGCCGCCGCCGCGACATTACCGACCTGTTTCTCGGCACGGGGCTGGGGCCGCGCAGCTATTCCATTATCGAGCAGGGCATGATCTCGCGGCTGATCGAGGCCAAGCCGCAGGATATGCGCGTGTTTCTCGAAGAGGCCGCCGGCATTTCCCGCTACAAGGAGCGTCGCCGCGAGACCGAGAACCGCATGCGCCACACCCGCGAGAATCTCGACCGCCTCAATGACCTGCGCGACGAGATCGCCAAGCAGCTCGCGCATCTGGAGCGTCAGTCCAAGGCCGCCGAGAAGTACAAGGTGTTCAAGGCCGAGGAGCGTCAGCTCAAGGCGCAGTTGTTGCTGTTGCGGCTCCGGGCGATGGACGAGCAGTTGCGCGCCCGCGAGTCGGAAGTGGCCGAGCGCGAGACGCGGCTGGAGAAGACGGTCGCCGAGATTCGCCGCTGCGAGGCGGAGATTGAGAAGCTGCGCGAGCAGCGCAACGAGGCCAGCGAATCGCACAACGCCGTGCAGGCCGCCTTCTATCAGTTGGGCGGCGAGATCAACAGCATCGAACAGACCATCCAGCACCGGCGCGAGCTGCTGGAGCGGCGTCGCCAGGAGCAGAACGAGGCTTCGCAATTGCTCAGTCAGGCGCGCGCCGATATCGAGCGCGACCAGGCGGCGCTGGCCAACCTGGAGCGCGACATCGCCGCGCTGGAGCCGGAGGTTGAAGCCGGTTCCAGAGATCTCGACCAGGTGCGCCAGAAGCTGGCCGAGGCCGAGCGCCGGATGACCGACTGGCAACAACGCTGGGAGGCGTTCAACGAACGCATCGCCGGCCCCACGCAACTGGCCCAGGTCGAGCGCGCCCGCATGGAGCAGCTCGAAAAGCAGATCGCCCAGCAGCAGGCCCGGCTCAAGCGCCTGGAGGAAGAGCAGGGGCGCATCCAGACCACGCAACTGGAGAGCGAGATCAGCGATCTGGCGACCCGCGTCGCCGCCCAGCAGCAGGGCCAGCAACAGGCCAGCGAATTGCTCGAAAGCACTGCGGCGTCGCTGCGCGAGGTTCGCGAACGCATCAAGGGAACCGCCGAACAGCTCAACGCCCTGCAACAGCAATCCCAGCAGGCGCGCGGTCGGCTGGCCTCGCTGGAAGCGCTGCAACAGGCCGCCCTCGGCAAGGACAGCCAGCAACTCGCCCGCTGGCTGGCGCGGGCCGGGCTGCAACAGGCCGCCCGGCTGGGCGAGCGCATCAGCGCCGAGCCCGAGTGGAGCCGCGCCGTGGAGACCGTGCTAGGCGAGGTTCTCGAAGCGGTCGAGGTCGATTCGCTGGACGCCCCGCGCGACCATTTCGACGCCCTCGGCGACGCCCCACTGGCGCTGTATGAAAACACAACCAGCGCGCCCGCCGGCGGCGACAGCCTGTGGGGCAAGGTCAAGGCGCCCGACTGCGTTCGCGACCTGCTCCAGCGGGTGCGACTGGCCAGCGATCTCGACGATGCGCTGCGCCAGCGCGCCGGGTTGGGCGAGGGCGAATCGGTCATTACCCCGGAGGGCGTCTGGCTGGGCCGATCCTGGCTGCGCTTCCCCGGCAAGGCGGATGAGCGCGCCGGCGTGCTCGACCGCAAGCGCGAGATCGCCGAGCTGCAAGCGCAACTGGCCGACTATGACCGGAAGACCGCCGCGCTCCGTCAGCAACTGGACGCCGAGCGCAAGCAGCAGGCCGAGCTGGAAGCCCAGCGCGACGCCCGCCAGAACGAGGCCAACCAGGCGCATCGCGAATTCAGCACCCTCAACGCCCGTCTCGAACAGAACCGCTCCCGGCTGGAGCAGTCCACCCAGCGGCTCGCCAGCTTGCGCGATGAAGCCGAAGAGTTGGCGCGTCAGCTCGACCAGACCCGCGAGGCCCACCAGCGCGCCACCGAATCGCGCAATGCCGCCATCAGCGAGATGGAATCCCTCCAGCAGCAGCGCGGCGATTTCGACAGCGAGCGCGAGACCCTGCGCCAGCAACTCTCCGAAGCCCGTCACGCGCTGGAGACCGCCCGCGCCGCGTTGCACGACAAGCAGCTCAAGCTGCAATCGCTCAAGACCGCCCGCGACGCCACCCGCAACAACCTGACGCGCATGGAACAGCAGCGCGAGGGGCTGGACAGCCGCCTCAAGGCGCTGGCCGAGGATCTCGATCAGGGAGAAGCGCCGCTGCAATCGCTGGCCGAACAGCTCGAAGCCCTGCTGGGTCAGCGCGTCGGTCGCGAGCAGGCGCTGCACGCCGCCCGCGACGCGCTACAGGATATCGACAACCAGATCCGCGAACAGGAAAAGCAGCGCCACGAGGCCGAGGAGCGTCACAACGAGATGCGCGAAGCGCTGGAGCGGCTGCGGCTCAACGCCCAGGAGCTGAAAGTGCGCAGCCGCACGCTGGAGGAGCAACTCGCCGAGATGGACATGACCCGCGAAACCGCCGGCGCGGAACTTGATGAAGACGCCACTATCGACGCCTGGGAGCAGCGGCTGGAGCAACTGGGCCGGCGGATTCAGCGACTCGGCGCCATCAACCTCGCCGCCATCGACGAATTTCAGGAACAGAGCGAGCGCAAGCAGCACCTCGACGCCCAGTACGAAGATCTCACCGAAGCGCTGGAAACGCTGGAAACCGCCATCCGCAAGATCGACAACGAAACCCGCGAACGCTTCAAGGAAACTTTCGACAAGGTCAACGAGTCGTTGAAACAGAAGTTCCCCAAACTGTTCGGCGGCGGCCACGCCCACCTGGAAATGACCGAGGACGACCTGCTCACCACCGGCGTCAACGTCATGGCGCGACCGCCGGGCAAGCGGGTCTCCAATATTCATCTGCTCTCGGGCGGCGAAAAGGCGCTGACCGCCGTGGCGCTGGTGTTCTCCATCTTCGAACTCAACCCCGCGCCGTTCTGCATGCTCGACGAGGTGGACGCCCCGCTGGACGACGCCAACGTCGGCCGCTTCTGTAATCTGGTGGAAGAGATGTCCGAGAATGTGCAATTCATCTTTATCACCCATAATAAGATTACAATGGAGCTGGCGCGGCAACTGATCGGCGTCACCATGCGCGAACCCGGCGTCTCCCGGCTGGTGGATGTCGACGTGGACGAAGCCGCGCTGATGGCGGCAAGTTAGCAAGGGTAAACAACAATGAGCGAACTCAGACTGTATCTATTGGGCATCGGCATCCTGATCCTGCTGGCCATCTACTTCTTTGGCCGCAAGCGCCACGCCGACAGCTCCCACGACGTTTTCGCCAACCACCAGCCCGATGAATCCAGCGACCCGCTGACGCCCACCCGCCGCGTGCCCTCCATGACCAATCCCGGATTGTTCACCGGCGCCAGGAGCGCCCCGGAAGAGGAGCGCCTCGAGCCCAGCCTGACCGAATGGGACGACCCCACCGAGGAAACCGAAGCGCTGCCCGAGCCCGTGGAACTCACCGACCGCGTCTCGGAAGATGAACTGATCGGCGACCCCGATCTGCGCGTTGGCGAGCCGCTGCCCGAATTGGCCGGCGATACCGGAGCGGGGGCGACCGTGCCCGAATTGGCCAGTGAAACCGGAGCCGGAACGCCCGAAGCGGAACCCGAAACCCCGCCCCCGAGCGAGACCGAGCCGGAAAACATCCCCGAAGAACCCCTGGCCCCCATCGTCGTCATGTACGTCGTCGCCAAACCGGACAAGCCCATTCCCGGCGCTCAGGCGCTCAAGGCCTTCCACGTCCACAAGCTGCGTTTTGGGCCGATGGATATTTTTCATCGCAAGGTGGGTTCCGGCAGCGACGCCAAAATCCAGTTCAGCATCGCCAGCATGCTCAAGCCCGGCACCCTCGTGCCCAACGAAATGAGCACCCGCGATTTGCAAGGCCTGAGCCTGTTCCTCAAAACCGACGCCGTCGAGAACCCCCGCCAGGCCTATGACGACATGCTCCATGTCGCCCAGCAGCTTGCTTATACCCTGGATGCCGAAGTCAAGGACAACACCCTGCTCGAACTCACCCACGAAAAAATCGCCGCGCAACGCAAGATGCTCGACAGGCTGCATGCCTGATGGCCGGAGATCCCCGTCGCCATGACCCCGCCTGACGTCGAAAAGGAAATCGCCGACCTGCGTCGCCAGATCGAATACCACAACTACCGCTATTACGTCCTCGACGACCCGGAAATTCCCGACGCCGAATACGACCGGCTGATGCGGCGGCTGCAACAGCTCGAAGCGGAACATCCCGAACTGGTGACGCCCGCCTCGCCCACCCAGCGCGTTGGCGCCAAGCCGCTCAAGAGCTTCGCCGAGGTGCGCCATGAAACGCCCATGCTCTCCCTGGCCAACGCCTTCAGCCGGGAAGATCTGCTGGCCTTCGACAAGCGGCTGCACGATCGCGCCGGCGTCAGAGAGCCGTTCGACTATGTCGCCGAGCCCAAGCTGGACGGCCTCGCCATCAGCCTGCTCTACGTGCATGGCGAACTGACGCTGGCCGCCACTCGGGGCGATGGCGAAACCGGCGAGGATGTCACCCAGAACGTGCGCACCATCGACAGCGTCCCCCTGCGTCTGATCGGCGATGACATTCCCGAGCGGCTCGACGTGCGCGGTGAAATTTTCATGCCCCGGGCCGGCTTCGAGGAACTCAATCGCCGCGCCCGCGAGAAAGGGGAAAAAACCTTCGTCAACCCGCGCAACGCCGCCGCCGGCAGCCTTCGCCAGCTCGACCCGCGCATTACCGCCCGGCGCCCGCTGGAGATGTATTGTTACGCGCTCGGTTTCGCCAAGGGCGTTCAACTGCCCGACACGCATTACGAAATGCTGCAACGGTTTCGCGACTGGGGGCTGCGCGTCAACCCCGAAATTCGTCGCGTCAAGGGCATCGAAGGTTGCCTGGAATACTACGAGCGCATGAGCGCCCGGCGCGACAGCCTGCCCTATGAAATCGACGGCGTGGTCTACAAGATCGACTCGCTGGCCTTGCAGGAAAAGCTCGGCTACGTCTCGCGCGCGCCGCGCTGGGCCATTGCCCACAAGTTTCCCGCGCAGGAGGAGCTGACCGTCGTCGAGGATGTGGAGTTCCAGGTGGGCCGTACCGGCGCGCTGACCCCGGTGGCTCGCCTCAAGCCGGTTTTCGTCGGCGGCGTCACCGTCAGCAACGCGACGCTGCACAACATGGACGAAATCGAGCGCAAGGACGTTCGCATCGGCGACACCGTCATCGTTCGCCGGGCCGGCGACGTCATCCCCGAGATCGTTTCGGTCGTCCTGTCGCGCCGCCCGAAAAACGCCAGAAAAATCCGGCTACCGGAACACTGTCCCGTTTGCGGCTCCAAGGTCACCCGCGTCGAGGGGGAAGCCGTCGCCCGTTGCTCCGGCGGTCTCTACTGCCCCGCCCAGCGCAAGGAAGCCGTCAAGCATTTCGCCTCGCGCCGCGCCATGGACATCGAGGGCCTGGGCGATAAACTCGTCGATCAACTTATCGACAAGGGCCTTGTCGAGCACGTCGACGATCTCTACCGCCTGACCGTTGAACAGGTAGCCGGCCTCGAACGCATGGCCGAGAAATCCGCCGCCAACCTGATCAACGCGCTGGAAAAAAGCAAGCGCGCCACGCTGGAGCGCTTCA
>DRPO01000335.1 GCA_011330835.1 Gammaproteobacteria bacterium
AATACATTTCCCGCCGACGGGGATCCCCCCATTTCGGAAAAAACGTTAACAAGCACTTGATTCTTTCCCGAACCCCGGTATATTCGGGGCATGGCGCAGGCATTTTCCAACACGCATTCGTTTTTCGCTGCTTCCAGCGGTCTGTTGTCTCGCGCCCTCAATCTGCTATTCCTGCTGCTGCCGCCGCGCGGCTGACAGAGTAAGCCTGGCGAGGCGGTCACGCATTCAATATTTTTCCCAAATACCACATAATACTTGGTCTGGATTTCCGGGCGGCAAAACGTTCGTCTTGCGGGAAGGCCGGGCCCAATTCCATGGAGCAGATTGCCGTGAGCAACAATAAACTGATCATTTTCGACACCACGTTGAGAGACGGAGAGCAGAGTCCCGGGGCGTCGATGACGCTGGACGAGAAGGTGCGTATCGCCAGGGCGCTGGAGAAGATGCGCGTCGATATTATCGAGGCCGGATTTCCGATCGCCAGTCCGGGCGATTTCGATGCCGTCAAGGCGGTGGCCGAGGCAGTGCGCGAGAGCACGATCTGCGGCCTGGCGCGGGCGCTGGACAAGGATATCGAGCGGGCTGGCGAGGCGCTGGAGCCCGCCGTTTCGAAGCGTGTGCATACCTTTATCGCCACTTCGCCGATTCACATGCGGGAAAAGCTTCGCATGGAGCCGGAGGATGTGCTGGCGCAGGCGGTGCATGCGGTGAAGAAGGCGCGCCAGTATACCGATGATGTGGAGTTCTCGCCGGAAGACGCCGGGCGTTCCGAGGTGGATTTCCTCTGCCGCGTCATCGAGGCGGTGATCGACGCCGGCGCGACCACGATCAATATCCCCGACACCGTGGGCTACAACATCCCGGTGCAGTTCGGCGATCTGATCAAGACCCTGCTGGAGCGCATTCCCAACTCGGACAAGGCGGTTTTCTCGGTGCATTGCCACAACGATCTGGGGCTGGCCGTGGCCAACTCGCTGTCGGCGGTCTGCAACGGCGCGCGGCAGGTGGAATGCACCATCAACGGGCTGGGCGAGCGCGCCGGCAACGCGGCGCTGGAAGAGGTGGTCATGGCGGTGCGCACCCGGCAGGATTTCTTCGATTGCGACACTTCGCTGGATACCACCCAGATCGTCCCCTGCTCGCGGCTGGTGTCCACGATCACCGGCTTTCCGGTGCAGCCGAACAAGGCCATCGTCGGCGCCAACGCCTTCGCTCACGAGTCGGGCATTCATCAGGACGGGGTGCTCAAGAAGCGCGAGACTTACGAAATCATGCGCGCCGCCGATGTGGGCTGGCGCGAGAACCGCATCGTTCTCGGCAAGCACTCGGGCCGCAACGCCTTTCGCACCCGGCTGGCCGAGCTGGGTTACGAGTTCAAGTCCGAGGATGCGCTCAACGCCGCCTTCCACAAGTTCAAGGCGCTGGCGGACAAGAAGCATGAGATCTTCGACGAGGACTTGCAGGCGCTGGTCAGCGAATCGAGCCAGGACGAGTCCGAGGTCTACAAGCTGGTGGCCATGCGGGTTTGTTCCGAAACGGGCGAGCAGCCGGTGGCGACGTTGACGCTGAGCGTCGATGGCGAGGAGCATGTGACCACCGCCGAGGGGGCCGGGCCGGTGGACGCCTCGTTTCGCGCCA
>DRPO01000336.1 GCA_011330835.1 Gammaproteobacteria bacterium
ACTCGCCGGAAGTCATCGCGGCCCAGAAACGCCTGGCCAGCGTGCAGAAAAAGGCCAAGCGGATCGTACTCTCCCAGCCCGATATCGAACGCATCGACTGGCGCCTCGATCGCAATTGGCTTCGACTGCACGGCGTCCAGCCCGACTAACCCGTATTTCCCGCGCATCCCGTGAGAAGTGCGAGTGAAACTGTTCTGTCATCGGGATGACAGAACGCCCCCCGCATCCCGCGTATAGTGCTCCACGCACCAAACAACGTGGAGTGACTCCCCATGAACAAGAATACAATCCATCTCGCCCCCGTCGGAGGTTACCCGGCTGCCTATCGACAATTTGGATCCAGCTCGCTGTGGATCGGCATCCTGCTGATGATCATCGGAGCGATCGGTATCTTTTTCCCCCAACTGCTGGCCCTGGAAGCCGTCGTGCTCATCGCCATTCTGTTTCTCGCGGGCGGCGGATTCTGGTTGATCAACAGCATCGCCTATCATCGGGGCTGGACGGCCTGGATCAAACCGCTGCTTCTACTGATCTCCGGCGCCGCCATGCTCTGGTATCCCATGAGCGGCGTCGCCGCGATTGGACTGTTGCTGTCGATCTATCTGTTGCTGGACGCTTTCGGAAGTTTTGTGCTGGCCCATGAACTTCATCCGCTAAAAGGTTGGGGGTTCATGGCCTTCAATGGCGCGGTATCCCTGCTTCTGGCTTTCCTGTTCCTGATCGGCTGGCCCGCAACCTCGGCCTGGCTGGTTGGCGTTTACCTGGGCGTCAGCCTGTTGTTCGATGGGTTGGCGTTAACTTTTATCGGCTGGACATTTCGCAAACTGTCATCTGAATGACAGCCATAGACGCCGATTGAGCCAATGATACGGGTATCCCCCTATTCAAAACGAGGAGCGCAACGCCATGTTTCAAGAAATCCCGGTCAATGAGAAAAACATCTACGCCTTCAAGGCCACCGGCAAACTCACCAAGAAAGACTACGACGAGTTCCTGCCGCGTTTGCAGACCCTGATCCACAAGTACGGCGCGCTTTCGCTGTTCATCGAACTGGAAGATTTCCGGGGCTGGGAGCCCAAGGCCGGTTGGGAAGACATGAAATGGGGCATGGAGCACGATGAGGATTTCGACCGCATCGCCATCGTCGGTGAAAACCGGTGGATGAAATTCATGGTCGCGCTGGCCGACCTGTTCACCGAAGCCGACATCCGCTACTTCAAGCGCGATGAGGCTCAACAAGCCTGGGACTGGCTGCGCAAGGTCGGCGAATCCGAAAGCGCCAAACAAACCGAGCCCCGGGAAGCGCTTCCGCCGGTGCAAATCCAGCCCTACGAACACATCGTGGCCGCCCTCGATTTTTCACGCCACTCCGACGCCACCCTGCAACGCGCGATCGAACTGGCGAAACACTACAACGCCAAACTGTCCCTGATCCACGCCGTCGAACATATTCTGTTCGAGTACGCTGACGCCGACATGATCATTCCGCCCGCGGATTTCCTCGAAGAAGACCAGGCCATTTTCGACTCGGCCAAGGCCCAGCTCGAGAAGATCGCTCACCGCACCGACTACGCCAGGCTTCAGAACAAGGTGCTGTGGGGATCGCCCAAGTCCACCATCCTCAACTATGCGGAGGCCCAGAATGCCGACCTCATTGTCATTGGCTCCCATGGACACAAGGGCATCGCGCGGCTGATGGGCTCGACCGCCACGGGCGTGGTCAACAGCGCCCGGTGCGATGTCGTGGTCGTCAAGTTGCCGGAATAGCCTCAACCGATCGACTCGCACTTGATCCAGATTCTGGTTCGCCGGGGCCAACAATGGCAGACTTGCCGGGTTTCCCAACCCAATGGAGAACTCCACAATGAAAATCATTCTGCTCGGCGGCCCTGGCGCCGGAAAAGGCACCCAGGCCAACTTTATCAAGGAACGGTACGGCATTCCGCAAATCTCGACCGGCGACATGTTGCGCGCTCACGTCAAGGCCGGCACGGAACTCGGCAAGGCGGCGAAGAAGATCATGGATGAGGGCGGACTGGTGTCCGACGACATCATCATGGGCATGGTCAAGGAACGCATTCAGGAGGATGACTGCGCGAATGGCTACCTGTTCGACGGTTTTCCGAGAACCATCCCGCAGGCGGAGGCGCTCAAGGAAGCCGGCGTCGGGGTCGACGCCGTGGTCGAAATCGACGTTCCCGACGAGGAAATCATCAAGCGCATGTCGGGCCGCCGGGTTCACCTGCCCTCGGGCCGCACCTACCATGTCATCTACAACCCACCCAAGGTCGAGGGCAAGGATGACGAGACGGGCGAGGATCTGATCCAGCGCGACGACGACAAGGAGGAGACCGTCAAGGCGCGGCTCAAGGTGTATCACGACCAGACCGAGCCGCTGGTCGATTTCTACCAGAAAGAAGCCGACGCCGGCCAACTGAAGTATGTCAAGATCAACGGCATCGGCACGGTGGAAGAAATCCGGGATCAGATCTTTTCCGCGCTGGATGAGCTGAATACATAGCGCCCGTCCCGGAAGCGGGATTCCCGCCCCGGCGGGAGTCCCCTGTCAGTGCGTCACGACCCCCGATTCACCGCCGGTCGACCCTCGCGGCTCGCTATCCACGCCCTGCTCTCCCAGATCCAGAACCGGGTTGATGGCGTCCAGATCCTGCAATTCCTTGAGGCTGGGCAATTCATCGAGCGAGCGCAGACCAAAGTAGTCGAGAAACTGCCGGGTGGTCGCGTACAAGGCGGGTTTTCCCGGCGTGTCGCGGTGGCCGATGACCTGCACCCACTGCCGGTCGAGCAGGGTCTTGATGATGCTGGAGCTGACGCTGACGCCGCGCACGTCTTCGATTTCGGCGCGGGTGACGGGCTGCCGGTAGGCGATCAGGGCCAGCGTTTCCAGCAGCGCGCGGGAGTATTTCTTGGGCTTTTCTTCCCACAATTTCATGACGATGGGGGCATAGTCCCGCTTGACCTGGTAGCGGTAGCCGCTGGCGACCCGCGCCAGCTCCACGCCGCGCGTCTCGCAATCGGCGGCCAGGGCGTCGAGGACGCGGCTCAGGTCGCTGCGCGAGACGGGGTTGTCCAGCGATTCGACCAGATGGCGGATGGCGTCGATCGACATGGGTTGATCAGCGGCCAGCAGGATGGCTTCGACCAGCGGCTTGAGCGTTTCTTCGTTCACGGGGTGTCCTCGTCACGAACCAGGGAGACATGAATCGGCGCGTAGGATTCGCTTTGCACCAGATCGATCAGATGCTCGCGCAACAATTCAAGCAGCGCCAGGAAGCTGACGACGACGCCGAGGCGGCCTTCCTTCTCGTCGAACAGGGCGCTGAATTCGAGAAAGCCGTCGTTGTCGCGCAACCGCTCCAGAACCTGCGACATCCGGGCGCGGACGGTGAGGGTTTCGCGCTCGATATGGTGATGGGAATACATTTCGGAACGTTGCAGCACGTCCTGAAGAGCCAGTAGCAGCTCGCGCAGTTCGACTTGCGGCAAGGGCGTTTCCTGCTCAACCTCGGGGATTTCGACATCCACCGGGAAATGATCGCGGTGCATGCGCGGGAGCTGATCCAGATCGTCGGCGGCCTGCTTGAACTGTTCGTATTCCTGCAAGCGCCGCACCAGCTCGGCGCGCGGATCTTCTTCTTCGTCGATCTCCACCGGTCGGGGCAGCAACATGCGCGACTTGATTTCGGTGAGCACCGAGGCCATGACGAGATATTCCGCCGCCAGATCCAGCCGCAGGGATTGCATCATCTCGATGTATTGCATGTACTGGGCG
>DRPO01000337.1 GCA_011330835.1 Gammaproteobacteria bacterium
CGCGCATCTTTTCGCCGATAGCGGCGTTGTAAAAACTTGACGTAGCCCCACTATGCCTGCGTTTTTACGCCTTGCTCTCGACGAAAACCTACGCGTCCTGAATGGGGTATTCTTGGTCGCGAGAGGTATACCGTTTTTGAGACATTCCGTGGATTGATGTAACGACCTATGATTAAACGAATAATTGCTGTTGTTTTTGGTGTTCTTGTCGCCATTGGCGTGATCTTCATTCTTGAAGCGGCGGGGCATCTGCTCTATCCGACGCCGCAAGGCCTGGCGCTCGATGATCCGCAAAAACTGAAGGAGGCGATTGCCGCGTTGCCGTTGCCCGAGTTCATCATTGTGCTGGCGGCCTGGATGGCGGGCGCGTTTCTCGGATCCTTTGGCGCCCTGTTTTTCGCGCGCTCCAGCCAGATCTGGGTGGGCGGCATCGTTACGCTGTTTGTTTTTGTCGCGGCGGTCAGCAATTTTTTCTTCGTCGCCTATCCCATCTGGTTTGAAATCGCCGCCGTGCTGGGCATCCCCCTGGCGAGCTGGCTGGCCTGGAAAATGTACCGGGCCAGACAGCCCGATGCCTGAAAACAGGGATGTATCAATAGTTGCAAAAGTACTCGCGCCCAGTATCCCGATATGCGGTTTCCCCCCTCACCCTAACCCTCTCCCCCAAAGGGGAGAGGGGACTATTGGGAGCGCCAGCGTGGCTGCGAGAATATATGCAACGATTAATATACCTCTTGCGACCAAGAATACCTCGTTCACGGCGCGCATCTTTTCGCCGATAGCTGCGTTGTAAAAACTTGACGTAGCGCCACTATGCCTGCATTTTTACGCCTTGCTCTCGACGAAAATCTACACGCCCTGAACGAGGTATTCTTGGTCGCAAGAGGTAAAGCCTGGCTGGTCGATTCCAGCATCTACGTTTTCAAGTCCTGGTTCATGCTGCCGGACTCGATTCTCGATACCCAAGGCAACCCGATCAACGCGGTGATCGGGTTTCTCAACTTCGTGGCCAAGCTGCTGGAAAACGAAAAACCGGCGTTGATCGGTTTTGCGTTCGATCAAAGCCTTGCGCAGTCATTTCGCAACGAACTCTATCCTCCCTACAAGGCCAATCGCGACCCCGCGCCGCCGGAGCTGAAATACCAGTTCGGACTCTGCCGGGAGTTTCTCGCCAGCGCCGGACTCGCGGAGTTCTCCAGCGACCGGGCGGAAGCAGATGACCTGATTGGCGCCTGGGCGAGGGCGGCGAGGGTGGAGGGAAATACTGTTTATATTATCACTGGTGATAAGGATCTCACTCAACTGGTCGAGGAGGACGATCTGTGGTGGGAATATTTCAGGGGACAGCCGCTCGATCGCCACGGCGTGCGCAAAAAGCACGGCGTCCATCCCCACCAGATCGCGGACATGCTCGCCATCGCCGGAGACAAGGTCGACAACATTCCCGGCGTGCCGGGAGTGGGGGTCAAGACCGCCGCCAAGTTGCTGAACAAGTTTGGCTCGGTCGAAAACATGCTCAGCCGGATTCCGGAAATCGGCCAGTCGAGGCTACGCGGCGCGAAACGACTCCAGGGATTGATAGAAAAGCACCGCGACGATATCGAACTGGCGCAAAAACTGACTGTTATCGATTGCGACACGCCCATAGATCGGGAACGGGGCTTGCATCGTTTGCCCCCGGATCGAGCCAAGCTCGATGAGCTGTTCGATTTGCTTCGTTTTCCCGAAGCCGCCCGCCAGCGCTGGATGCGCATCCTGACGGATTGAATTCCGGATTCCGCCCGTCATTCAGCTTGATTCATGTAGCGGGTTCGTCCAATCTGGAATTCAATTCCAGATTGGACGAGATTCGTGCTTGCTTCCCGGGGGCTCAAGGCAGAAGATCTTCCGTTTTCGGACAACGTCGACGCCATTCCCGTCGCTTACTTGTGAACCGCTCCCGTTATTCCGGGGTGAGTGGAGCGAAGACCCGGAATCCAGGCCGGGGCGCTGGATCCCCGCTTTCTCGGGAATGACGGCGAAAGGTTCATGCCGTTCGGAATGGCGCGGCGCAGCCCCGCCTACTCATAGTGATACCGGCACGCGATAACCGTTATCTGAGCGTCCGTTACGGCGTAAACAAGCCTGTGAGCATCGTCGATGCGTCTTGACCAAAAACCTGACAAGTTCTCTTTCAAAGGTTCCGGCTTTCCAATGCCTTCAAAAGGCGAACGCATGACCTCGGCAATCAATCTGTTGATTCTTTTCAATGTCTTTTTATCCTGGCTTTGCCAGTACAGATAATCCGACCAGGCTGCATCCGTCCAGGCCAGCTTTCTACTCATCCATTAGATCCCTTTCCCGGGCGTCGCCTTGTCGATATTGCTCGATGGATTGTCGCAGATGCTCCGCATTGGCGGGATTTCTCAGCAAATAGACTGTTTCCATGAGACTGTTGTAATAATCCAGAGACATAACGACCGCATCTTCACTATCCCTACGCGTAATCACCGTGCAATCAGCGTCGTTAACCACCTGATCCAACACGGATTTAAGCCTGTTCCGGGCTTCCGTGAACGAGACAATGCGCATGTTGACACCTCGACATGTTCAATATATTGCACAATTCTAGGTGATTCATCCGACATGTACAAGATATTGGCGGATTGTCGCGCGTTGGCTCTGGATCCAATGGTTCCTCCACCGCGAAGATCGAAGAGGGTATTCTTGATCGCAAGAGATAAATAAAAAAAGACGCCGCAAGCGGCGTCTTCCCCCAAGTCCTTATGGAGAGGTGATCCCTAGCGCACCACCAGTTCGACTCGGCGGTTGAGCGCCCGTCCCTTTTCGGTGGCGTTGGAGGCGATCGGTTGGCTTTCGCCCTTGCCGGTGTAGCGGATTTGCGATGCCGGCAGCCCCTTGCGCACCAGGTAGGTGGCGACGGTGTGGGCCCGATCGATAGACAGTTTCTTGTTGGCGGCGGCGCTGCCCCGGCTGTCGGTGTGGCCGACCACGAGAATTTTCGCGTCGGGATATTCCAGCAGTTGTTTCGCGATGCCGTCGAGCTTGATTTTGGCCAGCGGGGTGAGTCGCGCGGAGCCGGTAAAGAAGTTGACGCCTTCCAGTACCCCGGTGAAACGTTCGACTGGGGGCGGCTCGGGGGGCGCAACAACGACGATCTTGCAGCCGACGTTGTCCACCTCGGTTCCCGCCGGCGTGGCCGGGCATTTGTCGCTGGCGTCGAGTACGCCATCGCCGTCACTGTCGAGAGGACATCCACTGGCGTTGACCTTGACGCCCGTTGGCGTGGCGGGACATTGGTCATTGCTGTCGATGACGCCGTCGCCATCGCTGTCGCGGGGGCAGCCGGTGTTGTTCACGGGTACGCCGGCGGCGGTGTTGGGACATTGGTCCTTGTCATCGGTGACGCCGTCGCCATCGCTGTCTTTTGGCTTGGGCGCGCAGCCGTTGGCGTCGACCGAGACGCCGAGTTGGGTGTTGGGGCACTGGTCATCCTTGTCGGGTACGCCGTCCTCGTCGAGATCGGCGATGACTGGCGCGGGCGCCGCCTTGTGGGGGCGAGCGAAACGTTTCAGCAGGTTGAGCGATACGAGCTGGGCGTCCTGGTCGAGGTAGTCGTAGTCGAGCCGCAGTCCGAGCCCGGACTTGAACAGCCATTCGACGCCCGCGCCGGCGGTGAGTTGGGTATTTTCCACCTGGCGGAAAGGCACCTTGTCGCTTTGGGTGTCGATCTTGCCGATGCCCAGCTTGAGAAAGGCCTGGAGGCCGGGCAGGTTGTTGGGGAAGTACCACAGACTGTTGAGGCCGAACGCCTGGTAGTCGATATGGCCGACGGTGGGGGCGGCGGTGAGTTCCGACGAGCCGAGATCGGAGTAGTAGCCCTCGATCGACAGGAAGTCGCGGAAGTCGTAGCCGAGAAACGCCTTGTAGCCCACGTCCTGGTCATCGGTGACGAACCAGATCGTGCCGTTGCGGTCCGGTTGCAGGTTGGACAGACCGGCGCCGATCCCGAGGTAGAAGTTGTCCTCCGCGGAATAGGCGGAGGAGGCCAGCAGCAACAGCGGGAGCGCCAGCAGCGTCGCCAGGCGGCGACGCCGGAAGGCCGCGAGACCGCCCACCAGCGTCAGCAGGGGCAGCCCCAGCGCGCCGGCTCCGCCGTCGATGCCGGTTTCGACCACTTCTCCGCCTTCAACGCCGGCCACGGCGGTTTCGGAGACGCGCGGATCGGTTTCGCCGTTTTCGAGCAGGCCGTTGTGGTTGGCGTCCTCGATGCCGTCCGGGATGCCGTCCTTGTCGGTGTCCACTTTCAGCGGGTCGGTTTCGCCGAAGCTGAACAGGCCGTCATGGTTGGCGTCCTCGACGCCGTCGATGATGCCGTCGCCATCGGTGTCGGGGATGCGCGGATCGGTCTCGCTGTCCTGGCGCAGTCCGTCGTGATTGCGATCTTCCTTGCCGTCGAGGATGAAGTCGTTGTCGGTGTCATCGTCGACCGGGTTGGTCTCGCCCTCGTCGAATACGCCGTTATGGTTGGCGTCCTCGACGCCGTCCAAGAGGCCGTCGCTGTCGGTATCCGGATTATCGGGATCGGTGGGGCCGGCTTCCTCGATATTGTCCGGCAGGCCATCGTGATCGCGGTCGCCGCTGGAGCCGACGCCGCGCAGCCCGACGGTGAGGATCGGCTGGGTCGGGTCATCGCTGCGAATCGTCAGCGTGGTGGATTGCGGGCCGGTGGCGATCGGCTTGAAGCTGACCTTCAGTTCGCAGGCGCTCCGGGCGGCCAGCAGCTTGTCCGTGCAGGCCGAGCCATCGACGACGAACTGATCGGGGTCGGCGACATTGAGTTCGTTGATAATCAACGGCGCGGTGCCCCGGTTTTCGATGGCGATGGTTTGCTGGTCGCCGGTCTCGCCAACCAGCACGGTTCCCAGGTCGAGCCCCTGCGCCAGCACTTCGGGCGCCACGCTGATGTCGCTGGTGGGGCCGGCGGCGCCGAAGCCGCTCAGGTCGGTGCGCGCCTCGCCCTCGTCCGAGGCGACGACCAGTACGCCGGTGCGGGCGCCCACTGCCGTGGGTTTGAAGCTGATCTTGATGCGGCACTCCTCGGCTGGCGCGAGGGTCTTGTTCTTGCAGGTGTCGCTGCTGATCTTGAAGTCATCGGCGTTGGCGCCTTCGATGCGCGTGTCGGTGACGGCTGTCTTCAGTGTGCCGACATTGGTGACGATCACGGGCTGCGGCCCGTCTTCCTGACCCAGCGCGGTGTTGGCGAAGCCGCGCACCAGTGGATCGGTTTCCAGCTTGCCGGCCAATGCCGGGGTGGCGAAACCGACCAGGCGGATGCTCTGGTCGCCGCCGTCCGATGTGACGACCGCCGCGGCCTCGCTCAAGCCTTCACGGGTCGGGTTGAAGCTCGCCTTGAGCGTACAGCTCTCGCCCGGCGCCAGAGTCTTGTCGGCGCAGTCGCTGTCATCGATGGTGAACTCGTTGGGCGCGGGGCCGTCCAGCGAGATCTGGCTGATGGTCAATGGGCTTTCGCCGATATTGCTCAACGTCGCCGAGCCGGCGGCGGAGGCGCTGTTGACTGGCGTCGTCGGCAGCACCACGGTATCGGGCGCCGCGCTGAGAACCGGTTCCGGCGAGGGGAGCCCTTCGCCCGCCATGCTGGCCGAAGCCGGGCCGGCGCTGCTGTCGATGGTGAGATTGGTCGCGTTCAGGCCCGTCGCCACGGGTTCGAACTGGACGGCGACCTCGCAACTGTCGCCCGGCGCGAGCACCTTGCCGCTCTCGCAGTTGTTGGCGGTGATGTTGAAGCCCGGATCGATGGCGGCGGCGCCCAGCGTGACGGGCGCGGAGCCGTTGTTGGTAAAGGTGAAGGTCAGGCTGTTGCCCGTTGCGCCGACAATGGTGTCATCGAACAGCGCGCCACTGGGATCGGCGATCAGGATGCCGACCGGATCGGCGCCGCCAAAGCCGAACAG
>DRPO01000338.1 GCA_011330835.1 Gammaproteobacteria bacterium
CAACTGGCGTTCGATCTACAAAATGAACAAGGGCGATCAAGCGCTTCTGAAAAGCCTGCACAGCCGGCAGTCGGCTCTGCTCACCAGCCTCCCCGAACAAGACAGCATGTACCTGCCCGCCAGGGCCACCGCACCGTTTACCACCGGACTGGGGAATGAACACCCCACCGAGAACGGCTTCGCCTTCCTCTGGCCCTACGGGTTGCCCTACCTGCCCGGCAGCGGCGTCAAGGGCGTGGTGCGCCAGGCCGCGCGCGAGCTGGCCGGCGGCGACTGGGGCGACACGCACGGCTGGAGCAACGAGAATCGGCAGACGGTGAAGGCCGGCAAAACCACCCTCCCCTTGTCTGATCTCGATCTGCTCTTCGGCCTGGAGAGCGCTGATGGCGGCAAGGACCACTTTCGTGGCCTGCTGACCTTCTGGGACGTGATCCCGGAGATCACAGGCGATCTGGCCGTCGATGTCATGACCCCGCACCAGAAACATTACTATCAGGAAGGTAAGCCGCCCCACGACTCGGGCCAGCCGGTTCCCATCACCTTCCTCACCGTGCCGGCGGGTTCGACGTTCCCTTTCCACGTCACCTGCGACACGCAACGCATGCAGCGAATTGCGCCCCACCTGCTGGAGCAGGAAGAGGACACCCCGCGCTGGCAGCGCCTGCTCACCGCCGCCTTCGAGCACGCCTTCGACTGGCTGGGCTTTGGTGCGAAAACGGCGGTGGGTTATGGCGCAATGGCCTCGATAGGGGGCAGAGAAAACTTAAAAAAGCCAAAAACCCAACGACAAACCTGGCAACGAGCCCGCGTCATCTATACGCCGAACAATCAGGAACTGACCGCCACTCACGAAGATCTGACGGCGCGCCTTCAGGGTCCAGCCGTCAAGGCCGTTCTCGGCGGCCTTTCCAAGGCCAAACAAAAGAAGCTCAAGGGCGGTACCGAAATGGAAGTCGAAGTCGAAGGCCGGGGCAAGCAATGGACGATCATCGAGGTGCGCTGAGAATGAAAAAGCGGCTGATCACTTTCCTCGGAACCGGACAATACAAAACAACTCTGTACGAAGGCCCTGAAGGCGGCAATCTCAAAACTGCGTATGTGGCCCATGCCATTGCCCGCTTGTGGAAGGTTGACGAGGTCGTGGCGCTGGCGACGGACAAGGCTTGGGAAACCCACGGGAGAGGGCTTGAACATGCTCTGGGAAACCAACTTCCACTAAAGGTTAACAAAATACCCGACGGCAAAACCCAGGAAGAGTTGTGGCGACAACTTGATGTGCTGCTGCAAGCACTGAGTGTCGGGAAAGACACTGAACTTCTACTGGATATCACGCACGGCTTTCGGTCCCAGCCTTTCTTCGCCGCCGGTGCGCTGGGCCTGCTACGCATGGCCGGAGTCCTGGATGGCGTACAAGTCCATGTCCTGTATGGGCGCTATTTGCCGGAAGAACCCGATCGCTCTCCCATCTGGGATCTGACTCCGATGATGGAACTGCTGGACTGGGCGCATGGCGCAGCGGTCTTCACTACCACGGGACAAGGCGATCGACTAGTGGAAGTTGCCCGACGGGCCGACAACACCCTGCGCCGCCAGCTGGCCACGGCGGGGCGCCGAGACTTCCCGCAAACGCGACCGCTCATCACTACCATCGAAGACTTCACTGAAGACCTGGCCACGGTACGCGTCGCCTCTCTCATCAGTGGTTATGCCCAGGACGACAACGCCAAGTCGAGAGCGCGCGGCAGCGCGGAGCGGCTGCTCGACGCCCTGGACCGGTACCGGGATCAGGCCGCCAGCGCATTGCCCGCGTTAGCCGTGGTCCTGAAGCAGGTCGATGCCGTCGCACAAGGTCTGTCAGCCGAGCGCCTGGCGTCGCCGGAGGGCGATCAGGCCATGGCCTGTTTAGCCCGCCGCTACCTGAAGTTCAAACGCTACCCCGAAGCGGCTATCGTCCTGCGCGAGGCTCTGGTCAGCCGTCACGCGCCCGGCCCCGAGGCTGTCGAAGTCAACTGCAAGAAATTCGATCCTACAGCCCGGGAAGCAGCCGAACGGCGCTGGAGCGAGATCGACCGCGATGCGCAAAGGGATGTTGCCAAGGTACGAAATGACATTGAGCACGGCGGGTTTCGCAATCAACCCCAATCCGCAAGCGCCTTGACCAAGAATCTGTCTAAACTCGTGGAGCGCCACTTGCCCGAGAGCGAAGAACGCCCACAAGGTCGAACCTGGTTCGTGACCCGACACCCCGGAGCCGTGGAATGGGCAGAGCGACAAGGTCTCCAGATCGATTGTCAAACCGAACACTTAAAGACCGAGGACATTCGCGACGGCGATACTGTGATCGGCACTCTCCCGGCGCATCTCGCCGCGGAGGCCTGTGCGCGCGGCGCCCGTTACCTGCACCTTTCGCTGGATCTGCCACCCGAGCTACGTGGCCGAGAATTGAGCGCCGACGATCTTGAACGCTGTGGCGCCCGCCTCGAACCGCTGCGCGTGCTACGCGGTTGTTGAAAACGATTTTTCAGGCATTCCCAAGCCCCTTCTGGGGAAACAAGGGCGAGCACGGCGCGGTTTGCCTGATGCGCCTCCGGCTTATCAGGCCTACGAATTTGTGAGGTTTATGGAATGTATTTTACTGGTGCGAATGGACAATTGTTTGGCTGGGCGGAGTCCACCTGGCTGTGGCTTGATCAGTTCGGCATCCTCCTGGGCGACATCACGTTGGTTGTTGGCGTGCCGAGCGCGATCTGGGCGTTTTTTCATCGCGATGCGATTCGCCGCTGGCTGGCGTTGGATCGCTTTCCGTTATCAGGCAGGGAGGCGGATGACAATGCGCAATGGGATGCGCTGGTTTTCACGGTTAGTCGTCCGGAACTTCCGGAGTGGGTGGTCAAGCAGCGCAAGCCTCGCGCGGTGGCTTTGCTGGCGACGGATCAGTCCTGGGAACAGGCGAAAAGTCTGGCGAACTTCGCCTCTGCCAGAGGCGTTGCGCTGTTGGGGCCGAAAAAGCTGGACGACCCGGATGATCCAGCCGAGGCGCGGGCGGAAACCGAGCGCCTGATCGAGCGCCTTCGCGAAAAGGGTTACGAGAAAATCGGGGTGGATGTTACGGGCGGAAAGACCCCCATGAGCATCGGCGCTTTTCTGGCGGCGCGAGAGATGGGCTGCGATCCGCTGTATGTCACCAGCGAGTTCAACCAGAAACTGAAAAAACCTATGACGCATACCGCAAAATTACGCTGTATTACACACGCCAAATCCTGAACGGGGTATGCTCGACTCTATTGAGGTATACGACCATGCACCGGCCTGTTCACGTTTATCTGGTATCCAATCAACCAACGCCCAACCTGACGCCGGCGCTGGATACGCGGCTGCGCCCGGCGCGAGTCATTCTGTTGGTCAGCCCCGGCATGCGCGAGCAGGCGCGCTGGCTGGAGGAAGTTCTATCCAGCCGGGGCATTGTCACGCGGGAATGGCCCGTCGATCACGCCTTCGACATCGAGCATGTGCAAAACCGCGTCCTCGAATTACTCGAAGATGAAATCCCCAACGTCAAGGCAAAACGGATCCAACTCAACGCCACCGGAGGCACAAAACCCATGAGCATCGCCGCCTATGAAGCCTTCCGAGCCTACGAACTGCCGATTTTTTACGTGCACCCGGAAAAGGATCGTCTGGTCTGGTTATTCCACCCCGATCAGCCGCCCGCCATCAACATTCAGGACAGAATCCGCCTGGAGCCCTTCTTGCAAGCCCACGGCGTCAACCCGCGCGCGGAGCCGTCCCGCAATATCCCCAACAAGGCGCTGCTCGAAGCGGGGCAACAAATCGTGGCCCATGTCGAGGGATTTTCCAGGGCGCTTGGCGTGCTCAATTTTCTGGCGCACAAGGCAAGAGCCACGGGCGAGGTCGAAATCGAACGCGGACATCTGCGCATCGCAAACTCATTGATCGAGCTGTTCGCCGAGCATGGATTTCTTCAGCACAGCCGGGGGAAGCTGCGTTTCCCCGATGAAGACTCGCGATTTTTCGTCAACGGCGGCTGGCTCGAATATCTCGTCTTCGACGCCGCGCGAAGCCTGCGCCGCGATGACGATCGAATTCAGGATGTCGCGCGGTCGGTCAATGTCGAGCGGATCATACGCGGCGAAACCGTACCCAACGAACTCGACGTCGTATTCCTGCGCGACAACCGGCTCTATCTGATCGAATGCAAAACCAGTCGGTTCAAGGACAAGGGCGAGGATTCGCATGGCGCCGGCGTGCTGTACAAACTCGATGCGCTGGGCGACATC
The DNA here is from genome assembly GCA_011330835.1 of Gammaproteobacteria bacterium. Taxonomy (GTDB): domain Bacteria; phylum Pseudomonadota; class Gammaproteobacteria; order UWMA-0217; family UWMA-0217; genus HyVt-560. The sequence goes on from DRPO01000338.1 coordinate 4,299, forward strand.
ATGGGCGGCATCAAAAGCCGCGCCCTGCTGGTGAGCTACCAGAAATTCCAGCGAAAAGATCGCGACCGCGCCCGCATGATGGGTATCGAAGTATGCGCCGGAGCGGAGCTACAACGACTCAAAACATTCCTGAAAAAAGCGATTGAACCCACATGACCGAAACGAACAACCTTCGTCGGAAAAACAGCGCCATACCGTAGGCCCGATAAGCTTCGGCGCATCGGGCAAAAGCCGACCAACGCCGCAATGCTTGCCTGATGCGCCTTCGGCTTATCAGGCCTGCATAAACTACATAAACCGAAAGGCGAACAACACACAGGGAGACATCATGAGTCAACGACGCTTTTATCTGGCCTGCTATGACGTGACCGACGACAAACGTCTGCGCGAGGCGCTCAAACTTGTGCGACCGCATGCCGTGGGCGGGCAGAAATCCGCTCACGAAGTCATGCTCAACGAAAAGGAAAAACGCTCGCTGCTGGAAGACCTGGGCTACCTGCTCGATCTCGACGAAGACCGCTTCCTGCTCATCAGCCTCGACCCGCGCAGCCGCATTTCGACCCTGGGCATCGCCGTGCCGCCACTGGCCGAAGATTTTTTCTATGTGGGATAACCGTTTCGGGGAGTCATCATGTCCATTCTTTTTCTCGACCGCAAGAATATCGAAATCCGCACTGGCGGCGGCGTACTGACCGTTTACCGGGACGGCGCGCGGCGCAACGCCGTACCCCTGAAAATGCTGGATCGGATTATTATTCGCGCCGATGTCGCGCTCTCCGCCTCAGTGCTCACGGAACTCGCCATGCAAGGCGTCGCGCTCACCCTCATCACCGGACGGCGCGGCGAAAAAGTCGCCCATCTGGTCGGCCCGCAACACAACGACGCCAACCGCCGGCTCGCGCAATATCGCGCCTGCAACGACGCAACGCAGCGCTTTTCGCTGGCGCAAGCCACCGTCGCCGCCAAGGTTCGCAACCAGCAGGGTTTCATCGAAACACTGATCGCCGCCCGGCCCGACCAGCATCGACCGCTCACCAAAAGCGCCGCCACGCTGGAGGGCATCAACCAGAAAATCGCGGCGGAATCCAACATCGACCGCCTGCGCGGCCTCGAAGGCGCCGCCGCCTCCGCCAGTTTCGATGCGCTCAAGGCCGTACTGCCCGACAGCCTCGACTTCAACGGACGCAACCGGCGACCGCCCCGCGACCCCGTCAACGCCTGTCTCTCGCTCGCCTACACCCTCGCCCACGGCGACGCCATCCACGCCTGCCACGGCGCCGGGCTCGACCCCTATCTCGGCTTCCTCCACGACAACGCCTACGGTCGCGAATCGCTCGCCTCCGACCTCATCGAACCCCTGCGCCCCCATATCGACGAATGGGTCTGGGGCCTGTTCCGCGACCGCATCCTCAACGCCGACCATTTCAGCGCCGACGGACAAGCCTGCCTGCTGCAAAAAGCCGGTCGACAACACTTCTACGCGCACTGGTCGCAACGCGCCCCCGGCTTCAAGCGCTACCTGCGCCGCGCCGCCTACAACCTCGTCAAACAACTGACCCAACAACCATGACGCGCCGACAACCCCTCTACCTCGACGGCAGCGAGCCCATCGACATCCAGCTCGACGGCCCCGCGCTCGCCATCACCCGCGCCGGCGAAGCCACGCGCCTGCTCCCCCTGCGCCTGCTCAGCCACATCCTCACCCACGGCGGCAACATCCACTGGAGCCAGGCCGCCCTGCTCGCCTGCGCCGGCAACGACATCCCCATATTCCTCACCGACGCCACCGGACGACTTGTCGGCTCACTGCGCGCCAACAGCGACACCCCCTCCCCCGACTGGCAACGCCTCATGCGCCTGATCGAAGACCCCGACGGCATCGACCACTATCACCTCTACCTCAAGGCCAAAGCCACCCAAATCCAGCGCGACATCAGCGACCGCTGGACCGAGCTGCCCGAAATCCGCCTCCCCGGCTACTACCGCACCGCCCGCATCATCCGCAGCGCCCTGCGCAGCGACCTCGAAGCCGAACTCCACCGCAGAGGATTCCGGCGACGCCTCATCCCCCTGCGCCAAGCCGGCGTCAACCTCGCCGCCGACCTCGGCAAAACCCTCGAACCCTGCGTTCACTGGATCATCAACGAAACCTGGAAAAAAGACTGCCTGGGCCACCAATTCCCCCTCGACCAGCCCCCCACGCGCAAACTCATCCTCCACCACTACGAACACCACCGCGACTTCATCCGCGACACCATCGCCGCCCTCGTCATCTCATTCCTCTACTGGCTCGGCGAAACCGACACCCAACTCAAACTCACCTGACCACGGAAACCAACATGAGCAAAGACCACACCCGCGAATACATCATCAGCTACGACATCGCCGACCCCAAACGCCTCGG
>DRPO01000339.1 GCA_011330835.1 Gammaproteobacteria bacterium
TAGCGCCACTATGCCTGCGTTTTTACGCCTTGCTCTCGACAAAAACCTACGCGCCCTGAACGGGGTATTCTTGGGCGCGAGAGGTATATTCGTAATACCGTGAGAGTCATGTCTCGTGGTTCGCGCCCTTCTGCTAATGATGTTTCTTCCCCCGCCGTCGGGTAAACTAGCGGCATGAGTTCCCGAAAAGCTTCCGTTGAGCGCAATACGCTCGAAACCCAGATCCGCGTCGAGCTCGATCTCGATGGCGCGGGCAAGTCCGCGCTGGCGACCGGCGCGCCGTTTTTCGATCACATGCTGGATCAGGTGGCGCGTCATGGGTTGATTGATCTGACCATCGAGGCGAATGGCGATCTGGAGATCGATGCGCACCATACGGTCGAGGATGTCGGCATTACGCTGGGCCAGGCGTTCAGCCAGGCGCTCGGCGACAAGAAGGGTATCGTGCGTTACGGGCATGCCTATGTGCCGCTCGATGAGGCGTTGTCGCGGGTGGTGCTCGATCTGTCCGGGCGACCGGGGCTGGAATACCATGTGGCGTTTCGGCGGGCGCGGATCGGGGATTTCGATGTCGATTTGCTGAAGGAGTTTTTTCAGGGGTTCGTCAATCACGCGGCGGTGACGCTGCATGTCGATGCGCTGCGCGGCGAGAATGCGCATCACGTCGCGGAGACGGTGTTCAAGGCGTTTGGCCGGGCGTTGCGGATGGCGGTGAGCGCCGATGAGCGGATGCAGGGCGTGACGCCGTCCACCAAGGGGATCCTGTAGCGTCATGACTCAGAAAGTCGCCGTTGTGGATTACGGCATGGGGAATTTGCGCTCCGTGGTGAAGGCGCTGGAGCATGTCGCGGACAAGGCGGCGGAGGTCGTGCTGACCGACAGTCCGGAGGCGATCGCCCGGGCGGATCGCGTGGTGTTTCCCGGCCAGGGGGCGGCGCGCGACTGCATGGCGGCGTTGCGCGATACCGGCATGGATGAGGTGGTGCGGGAGGCGGCGGCGAGCAAGCCGTTTCTTGGCATTTGCATGGGCATGCAGGTGTTGATGACGCGCAGCGAGGAGAACGGGGGGACGGATCTGCTGGGGCTCTATCCCGGCGCGGTGACGCGTTTCGAGGAGTGGATCGACGGCGAGCATTACAAGGTGCCGCAGATGGGGTGGAATACGGTTCGTCAGACGCAGTCGCACCCGTTGTTCGCGGGCATTCCCGACAACAGTTATTTCTATTTCGTTCACAGCTATCACGTCGATCCGGAAGATCCTTCGCTGATGGCGGGGGAGACGGAGTATGGGGTGGCGTTTGCTTCGGCCATTGCGCGCGACAATGTGTTCGCCATTCAGTGCCATCCCGAGAAGAGCGCGGATTCGGGATTGCGCTTGCTGAAAAACTTTATTCATTGGGACGGATAATCGCTATGGAGCTGATACCCGCGATCGACTTGAAAGAGGGGAAATGCGTGCGCCTGCGTCAGGGGCGCATGGAGGATGAAACGGTCTTTTCCGACAATCCGGTGGAGATGGCGAGGCGCTGGGTGGAGGCGGGCGCGACCCGGCTGCATCTGATCGACCTGGATGGCGCGTTTGCCGGTTCGCCAAAAAATCATCAGGTGATCCGCGAGATTTGCGCCGAGTTTCCCGACGTGCCGGTCGAGGTCGGCGGCGGCATTCGCTCGGCGGATACCGTGTTGTCCTATCTGGAAGATGGCGTGCAGTACGCGATCATCGGCACCCGCGCGGTCAGCGAGCCGCATTTCATCAGCGATCTCTGTTTTCAGTTCCCCGGCCACATCATCGTCGGGCTGGACGCGAAGGATGGCAAGGTCGCCATCGATGGCTGGTCCAAGCTCTCGCACCACGATGTCATCGACATGGCCCGGCATTTCGAGGATGACGGCGTGGCCGCCATCATTTTCACCGACATCAGCAAGGACGGCATGATGCAGGGCGTCAATGTCGATTCGACCGTGGCGCTGGCGCAGGCCATCCGCATCCCGGTGATCGCCTCCGGCGGCGTGACCAATCTCGACGACATCCGCCGGCTTCTGGAGGTAGAAGAGGAGGGGATCAGCGGCGTGGTGATCGGTCGCGCGCTCTATGAGGGCACGCTGGATCTCGCCGAGGCCCAGGCGCTGGTCTCCCAATACGCTCAGAATTCCGCATGACGCTCGCCAAACGCATTATTCCCTGCCTCGACGTGGACGATGGCCGCGTCGTCAAGGGCGTCCAGTTCGTCGATATCCGCGACGCGGGCGACCCGGTGGAGGTCGCGCGGCGTTATGACCGCGAGGGCGCGGACGAAATCACCTTTCTCGACATCACCGCCAGCTCGGACAATCGCGAATCGATGTATCACGTCATCGAGGCGGTGGCCGAAACCGTCTTCATCCCGCTCACCGTCGGCGGCGGCATTCGCAAGGTCGAGGACATCCGGCGGATGCTCAATCATGGCGCCGACAAGGTGGCGATCAACACCGCCGCCGTCTTCAATCCCGATCTGGTCTCCGAGGCCAGCGCCCGGGTCGGCTCTCAATGCATCGTCGTCGCCATCGACGCCAAGACCGTCAGCGCCGAGGGCGAGCCGCCGCGCTGGGAAATCTTCACCCACGGCGGCCGCAAGCCCACCGGACTGGACGCCGTGGAATGGGCGCGGGAAATGGCCGAGCGCGGCGCCGGCGAAATCCTGCTCACCAGCATGGACCGCGACGGCACCCGTCAGGGCTTCAACCTGCCGCTGACCCGCGCGGTCAGCGAAGCCGTGTCGATCCCGGTGATCGCCTCCGGCGGCGTCGGCAACCTGCAACACCTGGCCGATGGCGTCACCGAGGGCAAGGCCGACGCCGTGCTGGCTGCCAGCATCTTTCATTTCGGCGACTACACCGTTGGCGAGGCCAAGGCCTACATGGCAGAGCGCGGGATTCCCGTCCGGCTCGAAGCCTCCGGCGACCGGGAATAGGGGGGTAATCGCCAACGACACAGGGAATGTGCTGATGGCTATAGAAAATCAAGACCCTGGGAGCGCCGGCGTCCCGCCGGCCCACGGCGCCCCAAAGGGCTGGTACTCCCGTCGCTACCTGCCCCATTGTGATACCCCCGGCCTGATCCAGGCCATCACCTTCCGCCTCGCGGACGCGCTCCCCAAAACCGTATTGCAACGTCTGGCCGCCCTCGACAACGATGCCGAACGTCGCCGCGCCATCGAAGCCGGCATGGATGCTGGCTACGGAGCCTGTTACCTGCCGACGCCCACTGCGCAAACATCGTCGAGCAATCTCTGTTTCACTGCGACGGCCATCGTTATCGTCTGCTCGCCTGGTGCATCATGCCCAACCACGTTCATGTCCTGATCGAGGTCATGCCCGGAGTTTCGCTCGCGACCATCCTGCAGGGCTGGAAATCCTGGACGGCAAAAGAGATCAATCGCGTCGTCGGGCGGCAAGGCGCGCTTTGGCAGCGCGACTATTTCGATCGATTCATCCGCGACGACAGGCATCTTGCCGCCGTCATTCGCTACATTCACGCCAATCCGGTCAAGGCCGGGTTGGTTTCGACGCCGGAACAATGGCGTTACAGCAGTGCGAGATTCGAGCGGGCCGGCGGGACGCCGGCGCTCCCAGGTAGAAAATCCGGAGTCACTTGGGAGAAGCGATAAAGCGGGCTACGGAGATTTCAGGGCAGGGTGGGGATCGCCTACGGGTGTTCAGCCCCCTTCCCGGGAGCGCCGTCGTCCCGCCGGCCTGCTGAGGTTGGCCTGACTCGAACGTCCCGATTGAAGACGCGCGCCGCCATGGGGGCGTCCGCGCAGGTATACCTCTCGCGATTAAGAATACCCCATTCAGGCCGCGCATCTTTTCGCCGATAGCTGCGTTGTAAAAACTTGACGTAGCCCCACTATGCCAGCGTTTTTACGCCTTGCTCTCGACGAAAACCTACGCACCCTGAACGGGGTATTCTTAATCGCGAGAGGTATA
>DRPO01000340.1 GCA_011330835.1 Gammaproteobacteria bacterium
ATGGCAGACGCCGGATAAGCGCCAGGCCGCCGCGCTGATAGAGCAGTTCATGGGGCGGCGCGTCGGGCAGATGGTCGGCGTGGGTGATCGCCAGCTCGCCGGGACGGGGGGCGCGTCGCGGCGTGACCGCGCCGCGCTGGATTTCGAAGCTGGGCATGTGCATGCCCCACATGACGGTGGTCTCGCCTTGCTCGCGGGCGATCCGGGCGGCTTCGAGCAGTGGCTGTTGCTGGATGTTGGCGACCGCCGGCAGCAGCGCCAGGGAAAGGAAACCCATTTGCGCGAACCCCGCCAGCATGACCCACAGCCGGGGCGAGCGTTTGATCAGCGCGAGGCCGGAGAGTATCGCCAGCAGGTACAGGCCGGCGGCGAGTCGATAGCCCGCGCTGAGTTGTTGCGCCGCCAGCGCCAGAACCTCGCGCTGGAAGCCGTTTTTCGTGTGTTGCAGCGCGTTGCCCACCACTTCCGGCAGGAAAAACAGCAACAGGCCGATCAGCGCGGTCGGGATCACCAGCAGCCAGGCGTTGGGCTGCTCATCCAGCCGTTTCGCCATGAGGATGAACAGCGGCGTGGAGCCATACAGCAGGTAGTGGGGCAACTGCGTGCTGGAAAAGGAGAAAAACAGGAAGACGAATCCAAACCAGATCAGCAGGAACCGCGACAGCGGGTCGGCCCGCCAGTTTCGCCAGAATGTTGCGGCGGTCGAAGCCAGCAGCCCGGTGAACGGCAGCACGATCAGGAAGACGACCACGAGGTAGTAATAGACCAGCCCGCCGTGCCCTTCCATGGTGTTGGTGAACCGTCCGATATTGTGCTTGAGAAAGAAGCCGTCGATAAACGCCTGGCCCTGGGCCAGGTATTCCAGCGCGTACCACGGCAACGCCACGGCCAGCAGGATCAGCCACCCGCGCGGGTTGAACGCCGATTGCAGCCAGCTCCGCCACTGCCCTTCGAGCAGATAGAAAACAAAACTCACGACGACGGGAATCAGGATGCCGATCGGCCCCTTGGTCAGCACGGCCAGCCCGATCCACAGCCAGATGCGATACAGCGTGGCGGCCTTGGGCTGGCGGAACTGGTTGTAGATATCCAGCAACGCCAGCGCGAAGAACAGGTTCAGCAAGGCGTCGGCGGTGGCCGCGTGGCCTATCAGGAAAACCCCGGCGGAGCTGGTCGCCAGCGCCGCCGCCATCAGCGCCCGGCCCTGATCGTAGTAGCGACGGGTGAAGCGGTAGATCGCCAGCGCCCACAGGCTGGCGGCCACGGCGGAAGGAAAGCGAAACGCCCATTCATTGACGCCGAACGTCAGCACGCTCAGCGCCTGCATCCAGTAGCTCAGGATCGGCTTGTCGAAACGCGGCTCGCCGTACAGCCACGGCGTGATCCAGTCGCCGCGTTGCAACATCTCCCAGGTCGCCGCGCTGAACGCGCCTTCGTCCACATCGAACAGCGGCAATGCGCCGAGCCCGGCGAAAAAGCCCAGCCCGAGCAACGCCGGCAACAGAATCCACGGCGCGAGCGGATGCGCCAGCAGGCGGTTCAGCATCGGTCGGGCGACTCGCCGGGGATATGCCACTCCGGATCGCGATTGCGCTGCCCCTCATGCACCCGGAACGGCGTCTGGCGCGAGGACTCGTGGTAGGTGCGCACCAGGATCTCGGCCAGCACGCCGGTGGTCAGGAACTGGATCGAGGCGATGGCCAGCAGCACGCCGACCAGGAACAGCGGTCGCGAACCGATATCCTCGCCCAGCGCGAACTTGACGATCGCCAGCCAGCCGAGAATCAGCGAGGACAGCGCCCCCATGATCAGCCCGATGCTGCCGAAGAAATGCCCGGGCCGCGCCCGAAAGCGCAGAAAGAACAGCACCGTCAGCAGGTCGATGATGACCCGCGTGGTGCGGCCAATGCCGTATTTGGAATCTCCGTGGAGCCGCGCATGGTGGCTCACCGGCATCTCGCCGATCCGGTTCGGCGGCGTCACCGCCGCCACCCACGCCGGGATAAACCGGTGCATCTCTCCGTAGAGCCGGATCTGATGCAGGATGGACGCGCGATACACCTTCAGCGAACAGCCGTAGTCATGCAGCTTGAGCCCGGTCACCTTGCCGATCAGCCAGTTGGCGATGCGCGACGGAATCTTGCGCAGCAGCAACTTGTCCTGCCGGTTGACCCGCCAGCCCTGCAACAGATCGAGGTTGCGCCGACTCAATTCCTCGATCATCTTCGGGATATCCGCCGGATCATTCTGCAAATCCCCGTCCAGCGTCGCGATCAGACTGCCTCGCGCCGCGTCGATGCCCGCCTGCATCGCCGCCGTCTGCCCGTAATTGCGTTGCAGCGAGACGATGCGGACATACCCCGGACACACTCCCGCCAGCCGGTTCAGCGCGGCCAGCGTATCGTCCGAACTGCCATCATCCACCAGGATCACCTCCCAGGGATAAGGCAGGGACGCCAGCCCCTCATGGACGCGCTTGAGCAACGCCTCGATGTTCTCCGCCTCGTTGTAGAGCGGAATCACCAGGCTGACGGTTTCATCACTGTCGGGTCGGGAGTCGGACATGCGTCGGGGGAAGTGATCGGGCCGGGAAGTATAAACGAGGCAAGGCCTGATCGGGTATTCTCAATCGTCAGAAGTGCGCCGGTTCAGCCATGC
>DRPO01000341.1 GCA_011330835.1 Gammaproteobacteria bacterium
CGTACCAATTGGTGACAAACAGGAAAGGCGGAACCAACGCCAACTGTCCGGGAACCTGATCGGCATGCGTCCCGATCCATACCGTTGCGGCCACGTAAACGGGCGAGCTGAACAGTAACTGGATGCCGGGATTGAGCACATGCGTGACATACACCACCAGGCTCACACTGAAAACAGCCAGAAACAGCACCAGTTGAATATCCATGCCGCCTCCGGGAGCCAGAAACAGCGCATAGCCCCATACCGCGCCGCCGAGCGTTCCAAACAGAGCAAACACTCGCTTCTGTCGACAGCTTGGTTGTGGCGTCGAATGGAAAAAATAGAGATAGGCGGCAAAAGCCAGGCGGAACCCGGTGACCGCGATTAGCGCGCCCAGCCAGAACGTCAAACGCCGTTCGTCGAGCCATTTGCCCAGGGCAAACCAAAGCAGCACCCCCGCGCCCAACCCGAGAACCAAATTGAAGATCGAGATTCGAAGCCAGTCTCCAACCGGTAAATCCAGCGCCAAGTCATTGTTATTTTGCTGATCGCTCAGCACCTTGCGTTCCATCATGCCAAACTCCCTGTCAGCGAGATTCCGTAGCCTCCGGAGAACTCCAGGCCGGTTTGCGAAAACGCGAACCGGGATCAATTAGATCACACAATCGCATGAAATTGTTGAACTACGTCGCATTTCCAATGCAGCCTGTCCCTTTACTCTCGGATACTGATATTTTATGGATAGATAATCCCTCCTTATTAATAATGGCATTTGCGCCACCCTAATAACCGACTAAAATACTCAGGTATTATTCATCATCATGAGGAGGTACTCATGAACACTCTGATTAACAACTTCAGCCCTGATGGCGTGGTCACCATCAACCGGGTGATACTCAAACCCGAATACACGATCGACGACCTGGAAGAGCGAGTGGCGGAGCTGTGCGAGAACGTGAAAACGTATCATTCGGACACGGGTTTCGTCGGCGGTTTCGTGGCGCTCAACAGCGGCATCATCTCCAACGAAGGTTCGACGGTCGGCAAGGCCGTGGATACCCGACTCAAGGATCGTGAAGCGCTGATCGTCACCTTCTGGAACTCTTTCGAACAGCATGAAGCCTCGCACAAGAGCGAGACCTTCCAGCCGCTGTTCAGCCGGGTTCTGGAGCTCTGCGAGAACGGCAACGAGGAAGTCGCCTATACAATGCTCTGGCAAGGCCGGGCCTATTCGCCCGAAGAAGCCCGCGCCGCCCGCGAAGCCAAGGAGAAATACCAGTACCTGGCCGCGTGATTGCCCCCTGCCGGGCCACCCTTTCGGGTGGCCCTTTTGGGTTTTCGGGCCAATGGGAGCAATCCGCCACGGACACGAGTTACCGACAAACGACGGTTTCAGGAAAACGACCGAACGCCTTTGCCGGCAAGATGCCGGCGCTCCCAGCCCTCCCGGGAGCGCTTTCGGCCCGACGAGCCGAAGGCGCTTTTCTTCACCTTTCGGCAGCGCGCCAAATCCACGGAGTAAAGAATCAGAATCGCGCCTTGACGCCGAAGGTCATCAACATCGGCAACTGCCTGACAGCCGTACGCCGACTAAAGTCGGCATTGTAGTCATACCCCCCGACGTTGAAGTGGTCATAGGCGTTGATCAGCTCCACGTAGCCGGAAACATCCGCTCTCTTGAAGTGGAATTGCCGGTCAGCCCGCAGATCGAGACGATGGTAATCCGGCCAACGCTCGGAGTTGATCGCGCCGTACACGGGAATAAAGCGATCGGGGCGCTCCGGATCGGGGACGCCGCCGATGATCGGGGTATCCGGCGCGCCGCTGTGAAACCACCATTTCGCGCCAAACCGCCACTTGTCGTTGAGACGGTATTGCGCCACCAGCGTGGCGATCACCGGCTGGTCGAACTCGAAATCGAAGCGTTCGCCGGTGAGCCGGTTCTTGCGGCGCGATTTCGAGGCGCTCAGTGACAGCCAGCCGCTGAATTGGTCGGTCAGATCCTTCCTGGCGAGAAACTCCAGCCCCAGCGCGCTGCCTTCGCCCGAGTTGCTATAACGACTTTGCGGATCGGCGGTGACCAGCTTGTCGAAGGCCTTGTAGTAGATCTCCGATTTCCACGACCAGCCATGGGGATACCGGCGCTCGACGCCGGCCACGAAGTGGGTCGCCGCCACATGGTCAAGCCGTGGATTGCCAAACACCTTCTCGCTGACCAGAAAACCGGGGAACTGGTGATAGCGGCCCACGCCGGCCGAGAGGGTCCAGTCATCGGACCAGAGATATTCCCCGCGCAGCCGCGGCTCGATGAAGCCCTTGTCCAGGTAGTCCTCGCGGGTATACGCCAGCCCCGGCGTCAGGCTGAGCCGGTCGTTGACGAACCACGCATCCTCGGCGAACAGATGGACGGTATTGACCGTCAGCGTATCCGCGCTCTGGCGTCGCTCGGCGTCGGTGACGCTGCAATCCACCTCGAACTCGGTGCAGCCGGGATCCTGAAAGCCGATGTCGTAATCGGCGCGCAACCGCTGGAGCGTACCGCCCAGGCTGAGCCGGTTCGCGTTGCCCAGCGGTCGGTTCCAACGCCCCTTGAGGAACTGGCTGGTCAACGTCGAGCGGCTGTCCAGCACCGACGCCGCTTTCGTCTTCGTCGCGGTCGTCATTCGCCCCAGGGCCAGCTTCAGCGCCTGGCCATCCTCGGACCGCCTCGACCAGACCAGCCCCTGACTGTCGAAGCGGACATCGTCGAAATGCTGGCCGATCAGATCCGGCTCGTTGCGAATCGCATCATCGTTCCCGGAAAGGTTGAAGCGCGTTTCATCAGTGGCGCCGTTGGCTTGCAGGCGCAGCGTGGAGCCATCGCGAAGCCGCCAGACATATTTCGCCTGGTAATCGGAAAACTTCGGAAACTGGATGAACTCGATGCCGCTGTCCTCCCCCACCACGATGTCCTCCAACAGCAGGTCGAGATAGGAAACCCGCCCGGCCAGATAGAACGACTGGCTGCGGGCCACCGGCCCCTCGATCAGCGCCCCGGCGCGCAGGAAGTTGATATCCAGCGTGGTGGTCAAGCGATCGGTCGCCGGATCGCGCAGGGCAATGTCGATGACCGCGCCGGTGGCGCCATCGAAAGCCGCGCCATGGGCCGAGGGATAGAGGGTGAAGCGCTCCACCAGTTGCTCATTGAACACGCTCACGCCGCCGCCGAGATGAAACAGATAGCCCACCGGCAGGAAATCCGCGAAATAACGGTTGTCCTCGGGCCGGGAGCCCCGGATCGCCGGCGCGGCGCTGGCGTCGTCGTTGACCGCCACGCCCGGCAGGGTTTGCAATACCCGGATGGGATCGCCGCCCGTACCGGGCGTTTGCGTCAGCGCCTCGCGATCCAGAGCCACCGCGCCGGGCGCTTCCGCCGCCGCTTCCGATTCGCCGCTGACGACAATGGCGTCCAGC
>DRPO01000342.1 GCA_011330835.1 Gammaproteobacteria bacterium
AAACAGTCGTTGTCCTCCCGACGAATTTTTTGTGAATGCGTAGCGCATGCAGCAGGTTGATCAGCAGCAGCCACTGGGAGAGAAATAGCGCCGCGGCGCCAGGCCGGATCAGTTCGCCAGAGAAAACCGCGCCGCTCAACAGCAGAATCGCGGTCAGGTGCAGGGCAAACTGTCCGGCCTGCCTCCCTGGGGGGATAATCTCGTGGATGTTCGGGCTGACCCGTTTCACGCCGGGCGGCAACCGACCGAGAAGCGCGGGCAGCCGCAGATGCAGCCAGACCAGAAAGGGGGCGATCTTGTACAGCATCCCGTTGATGACGGAGCCGGCGAAACCCGCCAGCAGCCAGATTCCGGCCAGCGCGTTGTTCACGTCGGGCGATGCCGCGGCAATCGCGCCCAGCGCCAGGGTAGTCATGCCCAGCAGCCAGAACCACTGGCTGATGTCGCGTTGCCGGCGGCGCCGCCGGAGCAGCAGGGTCGCGGTCAGCCCCGCGTAGCCGAGCGTTGCCGCGCAGCCCAGCCACGGAATCAGCCTGTCGGATCCGGGCGTCGGACCACTCGCCAGCAGGACCGAAAACAGCGCTATCGCCAGCAACAGGCTGGCGCGGCGGGGGTAGGGCGGCGTGGTCAGAAACATTGGCAACACCTGGCGCGAGACGCCGATGACCAGCATCAGCGCCCAGCCCGCGACGCCCCAGGCCACGTGATAAGACGTCCATTGCCGAGCCGCTTGTCCCCCGGCATGACCAGCGGTCAGCCAGCCCCCAGCGCCGCCGTCACGGCCAGCCCGGCCAGCGCCAGCCGGATAACGCGCGCCGATTCGATCGCCTGTGTCGCCCGTAGGCCAGCCAGCCCCAGCCAGACCGCGATCGATAGTAATGTCGGCGTCAGCACCGCCAGCGCCACGACGAACAGCCAGGAGGATTGCGTGATGAAAGCCGCCGCCAGCATCGGCGTTCCGCTGGCCAGCAGCCCGAAAATGACCGCCGAAAACAACTCCCGGCGGGGCAGGATGACATCCAGCAGCACCGGCAGAACCTGCCACAACGCCCCCAGCATGGTCATCGTGACAAAACCCAGCGTCCACAGATGCGTCGCGGCCAGCGTCGCCGGAGCCCAGCGCATCAGCGGCAACGCGCCATGACCGAAAAACAGCAGCCCCGCCGCCAGCATGCCGAACACCGGCGCGGCGAGAAAGAAACGCATGGGCGTCCACAGCCCCGGCGTATTCTCGAAAGTCAGCGGCGGCGGCTTTTCAGCCCGCCTTCCGGATCCGGACATGCCAGTCCCCGCTCGCGGAATCGAATGTCGTCTCGTATCGCCACCCCAGCCGCTCCAGCACCGGATACAGCAGCAGCGGCTCGCGCCAGTGGGTCACATGCAATGAATCCCCCACCGGCAGCGACTCCAGCGCATCGAGAATGCGCTCCAGCGGCTCCGGCGCGGCCAGACCCCGGACATCTAGATCATGTTGCATGGCGCTTTGCGAAAACCCGAGAAGTGTATGCCTCTTACGGTCAAGAATACCCCATTCAGGCTGCGTAGGTCAGCGCTGCTCGGAAGCCAGGGGCCAGACAGCCTGTTGGAGCCATGCCGCATAGATTTTGCCTCGCCCGCCGTATTCACTGACAGAAATCAAACAGCGAGGTGAACATGAAAAACAATGCCCCTTTTCTGGCCCGTCTCTTCCTGACGGCATTCTGGCTTCCCGCCATCGTCCTGTTCGCGGCGGAAAGCCCCGACGCGTTGCTCCAGTCGCAAACCCGCCTGGTGCTGGCTGAGCTGCAACGCGACAACGGCGCGATTACCCATGACATCCACCAGCTCAACGACATGGTGGATCGGCTCATCGTCCCCCTGATCGACTTCGAAGCCATGAGCAAACTGGTGCTGGGCAAATACTGGAAAAGAGCCAACGCCCACCAGCGCGCCACCTTCGTCAACGCCTTCCGCAACAAGCTCAAATACAGCTATACCCGCTTCCTGAAAGAGTACGCCAACCAGCGCGTCGAATATTTCCCCGGCCGCACCCGGATCAAGGGAAAATACGCCACGGTCTACTCCGAGTTCATTCGCGGCAACGGCCAGAAAAACGTCCCCGTCATCTACAAACTCCGCAAAAAGGACGGACAATGGCGCGCCTATAACCTCGTCGTCGACGGCCTCAGCTTCATCGCCAGCTACCGCAACGACTTTCGCCGCGAAATCGAGGCCGAAGGGCTGGAAACCTTTCTCGCCAGGCTTCAGCGCGAGAATGGCGCGGATCGCTACGCCAGTTGCCCCCGCACGCTGGCTTGCTGAGGGCTCGCCCCGAAGAGAGGAGGCGGCCCCAGGGAAATCAAGCTTTGCCTTCCCCCGTCATTCCCGCGAAGACGGGAATCCAGCGACTTGGTCTGGATTCCGAATCGGCTTGCCATCGGTGACATATGCGGTCAGTCCGACAGGGAAATCACCTTTCTTGCCTATTGGGGACATCATATATATCATCATTTGATGTCCAATATCGTGCTTATAAAAGAGGGGGAGCCATGCGAACCACATTGAATATCGATGATCAATTGCTGGCGGAGGCTCAACGGATTACCGGAGTGAGCGAGAAAGTCGCACTCGTTCGGGAAGGGTTGCGCGCGCTCATTGAGCGAGAAAGCGCGCGGCGGTTAGCCCGGCTCGGCGGAAGCGAGCCTCAACTGGAATCAATAATTCGTCGTCAGTCCGATCCCGTGGAATGATCCTGGTTGATACTTCGATCTGGATTGATCATCTACGCATTGGAGAACCCCGGTTGATCGATTTGCTCAACCACGGTCAGGTGCTGATGCATCCCTTTGTGATTGGCGAACTGGCCTGCGGAAATTTGCGCCAGCGCGACGAAATACTCAGATTGCTTGGAAATCTTCCTCAATCTCCGGTCGCCTCCGAAACGGAGGCCTTGTATTTTCTCGAACGCAATCAACTCATGGGGAAGGGCGTCGGTTACATTGATGTCCATTTGCTCGCGGCAACCGCCTTGGCGGAAAACGCCCTGCTTTGGACGCGTGATAAACGGCTGAGAAAAATCGCGGGCGGGATGGGGCTGTTGCTCGATTGCGCTTGACCGTATTTCTCACAAGTTTCTCAGGGGGATCCGTCGCTGCGCTCCTTGATCCACCGGGAACGCTTTTTCAGTCGAAATGTCGTTCAATGTCCATGCTCTGATGCGGCGCGCCAAGGATATCGACAGTGTTGTCAACGATGCGGTAGAAAATGATGTGCGCGCCCTGTGGATAGCAGCGATAGCCGCGTTTGATGTCATCTCTTGGCCTCCCTGCCCGAGGGTTGTCCGCCAACCATTCGAAGCGTGCGATGAGGCTGCGGATGTA
>DRPO01000343.1 GCA_011330835.1 Gammaproteobacteria bacterium
CCAAGCGCTGTCTTCGCAGGCTTCCGGTTGTTATTCTGTTGAGTCCTATCTTACGAGGTAAGTTCCTTACGATTTGTGAAGTAATCGGAATTGCGGGAATGCGCTTTTCGATTGGTCACAAATTCGTGACGAATGAGATTTGAATCCCAGAATTGGCCTTACCCGGTGGCTGTTTCATGGAGGAAATCCCGATCTGGGTGGCAATGAACTGCAATAAAACACTCGATCTTGAGCGCCCGGCAATGCAAAGGGGCAGGGCGCGCCCCCTGTTTTCGGGCGCGAGCGCGTGATCGGGGCGATTTGCATCTCCGGGTTGGATGAACGGTATTATTCTGTGGGATAATCCCGCGCAATCCGGATCGGATCAGACAAACAAGAGGTAGACGTGGACGATAAACGCAAGAAGGCCCTGGCGGCGGCGCTCAGCCAGATTGAACGCCAGTTTGGCAAGGGCGCGGTGATGCGCATGGGCGATGCTTCGGCCGTCAGGGGCATTCAGTCGATTTCCACCGGTTCGCTGGGCCTGGACGTGGCGCTCGGCATTGGCGGTCTGCCCAAGGGGCGGGTCGTGGAGATCTATGGTCCGGAGTCTTCGGGCAAAACGACGCTGACGCTCCAGGTGATCGCGGAAAGCCAGCGGCAGGGCGGCGTCGCCGCTTTCGTCGACGCGGAACACGCGCTGGATCCCGAATACGCCCGCAAGATCGGCGTCAATGTCGATGAGTTGCTGGTGTCCCAACCGGATACCGGCGAACAGGCGCTGGAGATCGCCGATATGCTGGTGCGTTCCGGCTCGGTGGATGTGGTCGTCGTCGACTCGGTGGCGGCGTTGACGCCCAAGGCGGAAATCGAGGGAGAGATGGGGTCCTCGCATGTTGGCTTGCAGGCCCGTCTGATGTCGCAGGCGTTGCGCAAGCTGACCGGAAACATCAAGCGCTCCAACACGCTGGTGATCTTTATCAACCAGATTCGCATGAAGATCGGCGTCATGTTTGGCAGCCCGGAAACCACCACTGGCGGCAACGCCCTCAAGTTCTACTCGTCGGTTCGTCTCGACATCCGCCGCATTGGCGCCATCAAGAAAGGCGACGAAGTCGTCGGGAATGAAACTCGCGTCAAGGTCGTCAAGAACAAGATGGCTCCGCCCTTCAAGCAGGCCGAGTTCGAGATCCTCTATGGCGAGGGCATCTCGCGTCTTGGCGAAATCATCGATCTGGGTGTGAAGCAGGGATTGATCGACAAGGCGGGCGCCTGGTACAGCTACAATGGCGAACGGATCGGGCAGGGCAAGGAGAACGCGCGCACCTATCTCAAGGAGCATCCCGACATGGCGGCGGAAATCGAACAACAGATTCGCGCCAAGCTGCTTCCTGACCAGCATGCCGCGGAAGAGGCCGCGGTCGAGGCGGTCGAATAGCGCCCGATGGCGGCGCGGAGCTGCCGCGAGGCGGCCATGGATTATTTGGCGCGACGTGAACATTCGCGAGCCGAACTTGTCCACAAGTTGGCGCAAAAGGGCTATCCCGATGATGAAATCGACCGCCAGCTTGCGCGGCTGGCCGAGGAAGGCCTGCAAAGCGACTGGCGTTTCGCCGAATCGTTCGCCGCGCAGCGGGCCCGGAACGGATTTGGCTCGATGAAAATTCGCTATGAACTGGAGCGACGCGGCGTCGCCGGGGCGCTGATCGACGAAGCGCTGTCGCCATGGCGGGACAGGTGGCAGGCGCTCGCGCGTGAACAGCGGGAGCGGCATTTTGGCGATTGGCCGGAAGACTACCGGGAGCGCGCCCGACAATCGCGGTATCTGCAACAGCGCGGATACGATTTTGACGTTATCAACAGGATATTCTCGGACGAATAATGCAAAGCAGCGCAGAAATCAGGCAGGCGTTCATCGACTTTTTCGCTGAACGCGGTCACCAGGTCGTTCCATCCAGCCCGCTCGCGCCCGCCAATGACCCCACCCTGTTGTTTACCAACGCCGGGATGGTGCAGTTCAAGGAAGTCTTTCTCGGTCTGGAGCAACGCGACTACCAGCGCGCCGTCTCCTCGCAGCGCTGCGTGCGCGCCGGCGGCAAGCACAATGATCTGGAAAACGTCGGCTACACCGCGCGCCATCACACCTTCTTCGAAATGCTCGGCAACTTCAGTTTTGGCGACTATTTCAAGGAAGAGGCGATCCGCTACGCCTGGGAATTTCTCACCGGCGTTTGCCGGTTGCCCGAGGAAAGACTCTGGGTCACCGTCTTCGAGGAAGACGACGAAGCCGCCGACATCTGGCTGAATACCATTGGCGTCGATCCGGCGCGCTTCAGCCGCATTGGCGCCAAGGACAATTTCTGGTCGATGGGCGATACCGGCCCCTGCGGCCCCTGCACCGAAATTTTCTACGATCATGGCCCCGAGGTGCCGGGCGGGCCGCCGGGAACGCCCGAGGAAGACGGCGACCGCTATATCGAAATCTGGAATCTGGTCTTCATGCAGTACGACCGCAACGCCGAAGGGGAGCTGAAGCCGCTGCCCAAGCCGTCGGTCGACACCGGCATGGGGCTGGAGCGGCTGGTGGCGGTCTTGCAGGGCGTGCACAGCAACTACGAGATCGACCTGTTCCAGCATCTGATCCGGGCGGCGGCGAAAGTCACCGGCGCGAGCGACCTGCAAGACGCCTCGCTGAAGGTCATCGCCGACCACATCCGTTCATGCAGTTTCCTGATTACCGACGGCGTGGTTCCCTCGAACGAGGGGCGCGGGTACGTGTTGCGCCGCATCATCCGCCGCGCCGCCCGGCATGGCCACAAGCTGGGTTGCGATTCCGCCTTTTTTTACAAGCTCGTCGGCCCGCTGGTCGAGGTCATGGGCGAGGCCTATCCCGAGTTGGTCAAGGCCGCTCCCCAGGTGGAGAAGGCGCTCCTGCAGGAGGAACAGCGTTTCGCCGAGACGCTCGACAAGGGCATGGGGCTGCTGCGCGAGGCGCTGGACCAGGCACGCGACGGCGTCCTGCCTGGCGAGACCGTCTTCAAGTTGTACGACACCTACGGCTTTCCGGTCGACCTCACCGCCGATGTGGCGCGCGAACAGGCGATCCGCATCGACCACGAAGGCTTTGAGAAAGCCATGGAGGCCCAGCGCCAGCGCGCCCGCGACGCCAGCCGCTTTTCCGGGTTTGGCGAGGGTCGCGGCGAGGTGGACATCGACGCGGCCACCGCGTTTACCGGCTATGACCGATTGGAAGGCGACGCGACCATAACCGCGCTGCTGAAAGGCGCGGACAGCATCGAGTCGCTGGAGGAGGGCGATGAAGGCGCGGTCGTGCTCGACGCCACTCCGTTCTACGCCGAATCGGGCGGGCAGGTGGGCGATACCGGCTACCTGCGGGGCGAGAACTTCGAATTCCAGGTCTCGGACACCCAAAAGCAGGGCGACGCCTTTCTCCATCTCGGCAGACTGACCCGGGGGACGCTGCGGGTTGGCGACCGGGCGCATACCGAAGTCGACCAGGCGCGGCGGGAAGCCATTGTGCGCAATCACTCCGCCACCCATCTGATGCACGCGGCGTTGCGACAGGTTCTGGGCGATCACGTTCAGCAGAAAGGCTCGCTGGTGACGCCCGAGCGGCTGCGCTTCGACTTTTCGCATTTCGAACCGGTTACGCCGGAGCAGTTGCGACAGGTCGAGGACATCGTCAACGCCGAGATCCGCGGCAACGCCGAGGCCAGCGCCCGCGTCATGTCGATGGATCAGGCGATGGAAACCGGCGCCATGGCGCTGTTCGGCGAGAAGTACGGCGATGAGGTGCGGGTGGTCAACATCGGCTTCTCGACGGAACTTTGCGGGGGAACCCATGTCGGACGCAGCGGCGATATCGGATTGTTCAAGATCGTCGGCGAATCCGGCATTGCCGCGGGCGTTCGCCGAATCGAGGCTGTTACCGGAGACCAGGCGCTCAACTGGGTCGCGGAACAGCACGCCCGGCTCTCGCGACTGGCGGACATGTTGAAAACCGACCTCGCCGGGGCCGAGGCGAGGCTGATGCAGCTGATTTCCCGCGAACGCGAGCTGGAGAAATCCCTGGAGCGTCTCAAGACGGAGTTGGCGGCCCAGGCTGGTGAAGATCTGCTCGACCAGGTGGTCGAGATCGACGGAATCAAGGTGCTGGCCGCCCGGCTCGATGGCGCGGACGCCAAATCCCTGCGCGAAACCGTGGATCGACTCAAGGATAAACTGGGTCAGGCCGCCATTGTCGTGGCCAGTGAAAACAACGGCAAGGTCAGCCTGATCGCCGGCGTCACCAAGGCCGAGAGCCAGCGGATCCGCGCCGGCGATCTGGTGAATTTCGTCGCCGCCCAGGTCGGCGGGAAAGGCGGCGGGCGTCCCGACATGGCCCAGGCCGGCGGCTCGCAACCGGAAAACCTGCCCGCCGCGCTGGCCTCGGTCTCCGACTGGGTTCGGGAAAAATTGGCCTCGTAAGGAACTGATATGGCGTTGATCGTCCAAAAGTATGGCGGCACCTCGGTCGGGTCGGTGGAACGCATCCAGGCGGTCGCCGAAAAGATCAAGGGTTGGCGCGCCCGGGGACACGATCTGGTGGTCGTGGTCTCCGCGATGAGCGGCGAGACCAACCGCCTGACGGCGCTGGCCCGGGAGATCGACCCGCGCTGCGCCGGTCGCGAACTCGATGTGCTGTTGTCCACGGGGGAGCAGGTGACCATCGCCCTGCTCGCCATGGCGTTGGGCCAGATCGATTGCCCGGCGATCTCGTTCACCGGATCACAGGTCAAGATCCAGACCGATTCGACGCACAACAAGGCGCGCATCCGCCAGGTTGACGATCACCGCATCCACAGCGAGCTGGAGGCCGGGAAAGTCGTCATTGTCGCCGGTTTTCAGGGTGTCGATGACGCTGGCGCGATCACCACGCTGGGCCGCGGCGGATCGGACACCACCGCCGTGGCGCTGGCCGCGGCGCTCAAGGCCGATGAATGCCAGATCTACACCGACGTCGATGGCGTCTACACTACGGATCCGCGCGTGGTCGCCAACGCGCGGCGGCTGGAGCGCATCACTTTCGAAGAGATGCTCGAAATGGCCAGCCTGGGTTCGAAAGTGTTGCAGATTCGCTCGGTCGAGTTCGCCGGCAAATACGATGTGCCGTTACGGGTGCTGTCCAGCTTCGAGGAAGGCGTTGGCACCCTGATTACCCAAGAGGAAGAAGACGTGGAACAAGCGAGAATCTCCGGCATCGCCTTCAATCGCGATGAAGCCCAGTTGACGGTGACCCATGTTCCCGATCGCCCCGGAATCGCCTACAAGCTGTTGGGGCCGGTTTCCGACGCCAATATCGAAATCGACATGATCGTGCAAAACGTTGGCGCCGATGGAACCACCGACTTCACCTTCACCGTCAACCGGAACGACTACCAGAACGCGCTCGAAGCCCTGCAAACCGCCACCAGCGAGATTGGCGGCGAGGTTTCCGGGCGGGACGACATCGTCAAACTGTCGCTGGTTGGCGTGGGAATGAGATCCCATGCCGGAATTGCCAGTAAAATGTTTCGCATACTTGCCGATGAAGGAATCAACATCTTGATGATCTCCACCTCGGAGATCAAGATTTCCGTCGTCATCGACGAAAAGTATCTCGAACTGGGCGTCCGCGCCTTGCATGAAGGCTTCAACCTCGCTTCGGAGGAAGCCGCATGACGGAACCAGTTCACGCAATTCAGTACTATACTCAAGCATACTGTGAGGTTTTCGGGATTTGTGGATAAAAAGGATCGACAGATGTGCTTGAAATACTGGAAAATCAGTCCGGAGCCACCATCCATAAAGGTGGCCTGGATAATAAATAACTTAGGATAACAGGAGTCGAATCATGCTGATTCTAACGCGTCGTGTAGGGGAGACCCTCATGATAGGAGACGATGTCACCATTACCGTTCTGGGCGTCAAGGGCAACCAGGTGCGCATCGGTATCAATGCCCCGAAAGACATCCCGGTTCACCGGGAAGAAATCTACCAGCGCATCAAGAACGAGGAATCCAATTCTTCCTTGAATGACGGCTGACCGCGACTGCCAGCCAACACGCCCGGAATCGGCCTTGACGGTCGATTTTGGGTTTTATCCCGCCCCATCATCAGATCAGTTTCTCCCCAATCGCCGTCCATACCGATAATCAGTTATCCCGTCCAGGAATCCGTAAAGTGGTTGGCTGGTTCGCCATCGCCACGAGCGTTTTCTCCCTGGCGCCGAGCATGGCGCCCGGCGCGGTTTCGTTGATTGGGCTGGTCCTCTCCATCGGGGCGCTGATGCTCTCCCTGTTGTCGATCCGCGACGGAAACGATCTCCAGTACAGAGTGACTCTCGTGATTGTTGTTCTGGGCATACTGTTGCTCAATGACGCGCTCAGGCTGTGGGATCCCATCCCCATGCCCATTTCGACCCGGATAATGCTCTATGGAATGGTCAGTGTCGTGATCTTGCCGATCCTGTGGAAAGCCAAACGCATCGCGGGAAGAGGGCGACAGCGCCAATATCAATAGTTTCATATATTTTCGCGGCACAGTCGGTGCGTGCCGACTGTTCCCTCCGAGAGGGTTAGGGTCTCTAGGAACAAATCCCCACCAGACCGCGCCCCATCCGTCATTCCGGGCTGAGTGGAGCGAAGACCCGGAATCCAGAGCGAGGCGCTGGATTCCCGCTTTCGCGGGAATGACGAGGTGGGCGGGAATATACTTCTCGCGATCAACCATCCGGCTCTGAATTGCTGTAAGATCCTGAATCGCTCCCACCACACATGGCTCCCGTTTTGCTTTACCGTTCGCTTTCAACTTGCCAACAACTGGTTTTGCCGGCTTTGCTCTTGCTGCTCCTGACAGC
>DRPO01000344.1 GCA_011330835.1 Gammaproteobacteria bacterium
GAGGGAAAAGCGCCCGCCGCCCACGCCAGCGGCGCCAGCCAGCCCAGGTTGATGGCCAGCGCCGCCAGGGTAATCCTGAGGTGGCTGCCCCAGCGTCGGGAGGCGATTTGATAGGCGTGGCTGCGGTGGGCTCGCCAGAAGGGTTGCCCGCCAAGTATTCTCCGCGACAGGGTCCAACTGGCGTCAACCAAAAAGACCGCGAGAACGATGCCCCATTGCCACAACGTGGCCTGTCCCCGCGTTACGCTCCACAGCGCGATCACGGCCAGGACAAAGCCGAGAAAGCCGCTACCCACATCGCCCAGAAAGATGCGCGCGGGCGGCCAGTTCCAGAACAGGAATCCGACCGCCGAGGCCGCGAGAAGCATCAGCAGTGGCGACATCGACCCCGCCGCCCCGGCAATAGCCATCATCGTCAGCGATGCCGTAATGACTTCGCCGGCGGCCAATCCGTCGATGCCGTCCATGAAGTTGTAGAGATTGATCATCCAGATGACCGCCGGGACGATCAGCACGGGATTCCAGACGCCTGGCAGCCAGGAGTTCCAAGGCAATACAGGACGCCACAGCGCCAATATCGCGACAACCCAGAGCGCCGCCGCGAAGTGGGCCGCCAGCCGGACGACCGGAGACAGCGACCGATGATCGTCGCGGTAGCCCACGAACGCCACCATGGCCCCGCCGCCGAGCAGACTCAACGCTAGGGGAGCTTCCAGACGCCCAACCAGCCACAGTATCGCCACGCCGGCGAGAAAACCGATGACGATGCCGATGCCGCCGCCCCTGGGGGTCGCCCGCTGGTGAGAGCTTCGATGGCCGGGATGATCCAGCAGGCCCCGTCGCAGCGCGTAGCGCAACGCGACATACGTCACCCCCCAGGAAGCCAGCAACGCGGCCATCGCCAGACCGAAAATCATACGCCCAGATCCTCCCGCTGCGGAAAAAACGGCCGGGCGGTATATCCCAGATCACGCTCGGCGGGCAGTGAATCGAAAACAAGATCATGATTCATTCGGCTGGCCATGTCCGGCGTCAAATGGCGCAGCCGGGGCCACCAGGACAGGATGCTCAGCAATGCCCGCACCGCCGCTTCCGGCGTCGAAACCAGTCGCGGCGTCAATTCCAGCGTCTTGAAAACGCGGATCACCATCTGACGGTAGGACAAGGTCTCTCCTCCGGTCAACGTATAGATCCGGCCCTCGGTTTCGGGACGGGCCAGGGCCAGCAGACAGGCGCGCGCCAGGTCATCGGCATGAACCGGCTGACGCTGACCACTGCCGGAGCCGATCAGGGGGAACAGGTGAAAGCGGCGAATGTTGCGGGCGATCAGGGAGATGTTCTGATCCAGGCCCGCGCCATAGATCAGTGTGGGCCGAAAAATCGTAACCCTTGTTCCTGGCAGCGCCAGCAGACGTTCCTCGGCGGTCGCCAACCGTTGCGCCAGCGCCCGCTCCCTGGGGTTGGGAGAATCCTCTTTGCTGATGCGACTGGTCGAGCTAAACGCAATGATTCTCCGGGAGCCAAACGCCGGCGAGCGCGCCAGCAGGTCCGGCAGCAGCCAGAGCGGGGCCAGATGGATCAGCGCGTCCCCCGGCGGCGGCTCCGCCCCGGATGGATCGGCGATATCCATCCGGCGCCATTCGACTCCCGCCGGCGCTCCGGCTTGCGGACGCCGGCTCAGCGCAACCACGCGATAGTCCGCGCCCGCCAGTCTCGGCAACAGAAAATGGCCGATCAGGCTGGTGGCGCCGGTGACGACAATCGTTTTCACCGCCGTGAACGCCTCAGCCACAACACGGGCAACAACAGCGCAAAACGCAACCACACGGCCGCCTGTATCGCCCAAAGCTGATAAAACGGATGATCGCCGGAAAAGAACTTGCGGTAATAACGCGCCATGCCGCGATGCTTGTGCCACTCCACCCGCACCGGTCGGCTGGCGCTGCTGGCGCCCTTGAGATGCGTAATGCGCACGTCCGGAACGAACAGGATCTCCCAGCCCCGCTGACGAAACCGCTTGCACCAGTCGAGATCCTCGCAATGCAAAAAATAACCCTCGTCCATTGATCCCACATCGCGCAAGGCTTCGCGACGCACCAGCATGAACGCGCCGGAAATCGCATCGACCGTCACCGGTCGATCCGGCAATACCTCCCCAAGCTGGTTGACCCCGCCCCGCCCCCGTGAAAACGGCAGCAGGGTTCTCAGCGCTCGTCCCGGCGTCGGTTCGCGCCGCCGACAGCCGCGTTGTTCGCGCCCATCGGCTCCGGTAATCAGGCAACCCGCCATGCCCACTCCAGGGCGGGTTTTCAGCGCCGCCAGCATGCGCGCCAGCGTATCGGGCTCGATGCGGCAATCCGGATTCAGGAACAACAGCCAGGGCAGACCCGGCGGCAACTGTTGCAACGCCCGGTTGGCCCCGGCGGCGAATCCCAGATTGGACGGGTTCGCCACCACCTGAAGACGCGACTCATCCGGAAACCGCCGACGAATCCGCTCCAGACTCCCGTCCGTGGAAGCATTGTCGGCCACCGCCACGCGCAGCGGCAGATTGGAAGCCAACACCGACTCCAGGCAATCGATGACCACCTCGCCGCCGTTGAAATTGACAATGACGACACCGACTTCGGGGGGGGAATGATCCATGAGTATACCTCTTGCATTCAAGAATACCCCATTTAGGGTGCGTAGGTTTTCGTCGAGAGCAAGGCGTGAAAACGCAGGCATAGTGGGGCTATGGCAAGTTTTTACAACGCAGCTATCGGCGAAAAGACGCGCGCCATGAATGGGGTATTCTTGATCGCGAGAAGTATAGACTTCTCGCGCCCCATGACGGACGGATGAGGATGACGCGTTAGCGTGAATGCCTGACCACCTGGTCATAGCGTTCGCTGAATTCGGTCTCGTCTCCCGTCGCCAGAGTCCTGGCCTGATCCACCCACTGTTCCCGTTCAATTCGACCACTTAAATGCAGGTGGGCATCCAGCCACTTGATGTTGTCGGGCGTCAGAGCGGCTATCTGCGAATAATGGTACAAGCCGAGTTTGTTGAGCAGTTTCTCAAGGCGAGGGCCGATGCCGCTGATGCGCTTCAGGTCATCGGCAACGCCATCGCGGGGCGACTCCAGCAACTCGGGACGAACGCCGGTGATGGCTTGATCCTCCGCCTTGCGCGTTGAAAAGCGCAGGCTTTCCTGACCAACCTGAACCGTGGACTTGAGCGAATTGAAAAGACGAGCCTTGTCCCTTTCAGCAATATCCAGTTTGTTTTCCAGTTGACGAATACGGGTTGCATTGTCCGCCAACCGCGATTCCTTCTCGCGCAGCTCCCGTTTCAACGCGGCGTTTTCTTCCCGTAGCGTCTCGGAATCCTCGCCCCGGGTTTTCTCCAGACGCCGTATCCGCTGATCCCGATCCCGGAGGGTCGTTTCCAGCTCTTTCAGCGAATTTTCCAGCGCCCGGGCCCGCGCCTCCCCGGAGGACGTCTGATTCCGCAGCTCCGCCAACCGGATTTCCAGACGACTTTTCTCCTCTTGCAGACCGGCGATCTGTCGCTCCAGCGAAGCCTGACGTCCCTTCTCCTCCCGCTCGTTGGCGAGCAGCCTCTGCTTGAGCTGTTCGACTTCCCGGCGCCACGCCTTCCGCTCCTCCTCGCCGGTCGCCAGAGACCGGCTTTCCTGCTTCAACCGCGCAATCAGTTTCTCCTGTTCCGAGATCCTGACGCTGGCCTCATCGAGCGCTTTTCCCAGACGGTAGTTTTCTTCCTGTAA
>DRPO01000345.1 GCA_011330835.1 Gammaproteobacteria bacterium
CCCGCCTTTTTAAGGCGGGAGCGGATTGAAACAGCCCGCCGATGCTCTCCAGCGGGCCGCCGGAGGTTCTCCCGCCTTTTTAAGGCGGGAGCGGATTGAAACCGGTTAATCGAGACGGGATTGCCTCGCCTTGCGCGTTCTCCCGCCTTTTTAAGGCGGGAGCGGATTGAAACAATCACTTTTGGCGCTATTAGACGCCCGGTTTAACGTTCTCCCGCCTTTTTAAGGCGGGAGCGGATTGAAACCAGCGGCCCATACAACCCCTTGGCGGAAACTCTGGGTTCTCCCGCCTTTTTAAGGCGGGAGCGGATTGAAACGACAGTACCGGATCAAATTTGTTTTGTAATGTGGTGTTCTCCCGCCTTTTTAAGGCGGGAGCGGATTGAAACCCGCGCATTAAATCGAGCCATGACAGTAACTGGTCAGTTCTCCCGCCTTTTTAAGGCGGGAGCGGGTGTTTCATAACACGATCTTCCCGGTGTCGATTTCAAACCAGGGCAGAACCGTGACATCGGTGCGTATCTGCCGGCTGTCGCCGCCATAAACCAGCCACGCCTTGTCGGCGGTTTTTCCCGCCAGTTTTCGCCAGAATTCCAGTCCCTTGAAATAGTCCCGGTTGATGGTTTGTCCGGATTTGATCTCCAGCGGCGACAGGCGGGTTCCGTGGTCAATCAGCAGGTCGACTTCGTGTCCCGAGCGGTCTCGCCAGAAGTAGAGGTTTGAGGTTTCGCCCGCGTTGTAGCGGGATTTTAGCAATTCGCAGATGACCCAGGTTTCGAACAGCGCGCCCCGTTGAACATGGGTTGCCAGTTGGTCGCTGTTTTGTACGCCAAGCAGCCAGGCGGCAAGGCCGGTGTCCAGAAAATAGAGTTTGGGCGTTTTGACCAGGCGCTTGTTGAAATTCTGGTGATGTGGCGGCAGCAGGTGGATGATGTAGCTGGCTTCCAATACGGAGATCCAGGCTTTGGCCGTGTTGTGCGTAATGCCGCTGTCATTGGCGAGAGAGGAAAGGTTGAGCAGTTGCCCGGTGCGGCCCGCGCATAATTTCAGGAAGCGTTGAAAAGCGCCAGGATCCCGTACGTTGATCAGTTGGCGGACGTCGCGCTCCAGGTAGGTGCGTGCGTAGTTTCCATACCAGGGATGGGGTTCGAGTCCGCGATCGAAGATGGGGGGGAAGGCGCCATCGAAAAGGATCTTGTTCAGGTCGCGGCCAACTCTTCCCGCGCGCTGTAACTCGTCGTAGGTCATGGGGAGCAGGGTCAGTAACGCGGCCCTGCCCGCCAGACTTTGGGTGATTCCGGATAACAGGCCAAACTGCTGGGAGCCTGTCAGGATAAATTGGCCGGGTTGTTGTCGGTCGTCGACGCGTGTCTGGAGATAGGAAAACAGGGCGGGGCAGCGCTGCGCCTCGTCCAGGATGACGCCATCGCCGAACTGGTTCAAAAAGCCGCGAGGGTCTGTTTCCGCAAATTCCCTGTGGTCAAGATCTTCAAGCGATACGTAAGAATGTTCGGGAAAGGCGTGCCGTACGAGGGTGGACTTGCCGGACTGGCGCGGCCCGGTGACGACCACCACGGGATAGCCGTCGGCGAAGCGTTGAAGCCTGGATTCCGCGTTGCGGGGGATGTAACTCACGGTGGTTTGCGGTTGTTCTGCGTACTCGCATTATGTGTGAAAATGGCTGATTGTCAATAGAATTCCCAATTAGCGCGCATGGGTGTGTGGCGTGTCCGTTACCATGATCCATCTCTTGGAGAATCAAGAGGTATACTTCTCGCGCCCAGGAATACCCCTTTCAGTGTGCGTGGATTTTCGTCGAGAGCAAGGCGCTGGCGTCGCCGGGTTGCCAGGCTTGCAGCAGGCGCAGCCCGTCGCTGGCGACAATGGCGCTGGCGGGGTGGTTGGGTTGCAGGACGTCGCCGGTGAGGCGGGATTGGCAGAGGGGTTCGCTGGCCCAGAGGACGCGTTTGGCGAGGTCTAGCCCTTTGCCGGTGGGCAGTCCGCCGGAGAAATCGTCGCCGACCTGGGCGAGGTTGCCGTGGCAGTCCTGACAGACGACGTTCGCGCTGTTGGGGGAACGGCAGGCCTGATTGTCGGCATTGGGGATTTTCTGAACACGGAGCCATGTGCGGTTGCCCGGCATCCGCGGTCTCAAGCGTCGCTCGCGTCGGAAGAGACGCCGGGGGCGATTGACTACAACGAATCACCCATTTCCTCTCTAAACCGCGTTGGCGCCGGGAACAAACCGGGCGCGGATTTTGTCCGACAGTGCGTAATGCAACTCCGGATTGTGGTCTAGACTTAGTAACAGAAACTGCCGAGAGATGACTATTGAAGATAGAGGGGGGGAGACGGGCGACCGTTCGCTCGTCTTGCGTTCCGGCAATGCGTCGGGCGGATTGGACGCTGACGCCCGAGCGGGTCGGCGACTCCGCGGGAAGCGGCGTCCGGCGCGCGAAATCGGATCCGGCGATGATTGCCTGTCCGTATATCACAGTCCCGCGTCCGCCAGGAGAGGGTATTCCATGTTGCGCCGCATTCACGTCGCCATGCTGTCGGGGGTTGTTGCGCTGATAGCGGTGATCGCGTTGATCGTGATGACCCAGCAGCGTGAACAGGCCTTTGCCCAGAGCCAGTTCAGCGTGCAGCAAAAGCTGCTGTCGGGCGCATCCTATGCGGTGGCGGATTATATTTTGCAAAAACGCAAGGCGCTGCAAGCCTTTGTGACGCGCAATCAGCCCTTGTTGCTGCAACTGCGCTTCAACCCCCGGGACGCCGTCGCCTATGCCGATTTGCGGGAGAAATTGCGGCGCCAGTTTACCGGCTATTCCCATTTCACCATTATCGACGAGAATGGCGCGCCGATCTGGCTGGATATCGAGGGCGAAATCGGGCAGGTCTGCGAGAGCGAGATACTCAAGTTCAACGAGGAGGTTCAGCAGTCCGGCGCGCGGGCGACCAACAAGATCCTGATTCACCCCAACGTCAATCAGTATCATTACGACCTGATGGCGCTGCTCGCGGTGGGGCCGAAAACCAACAATATCTTTCTGGTCAGTTTCCTGCCCTCGACGTTGGCGTCTATACTCGGTAAGCACGAGATTCCCGGGCATCGGCTGATGCTGGTCAAGAACGGCGATACTTCCCTGATTGAAGTGACTTCCGACGGGGCCCGGAATCGGTTGCACCGGGATATTCGACTTTCCGATGAGGAAATGGCGCGCATCAAGACCTTTGCCGATGTCAAGGGCACCGGGTGGCGGATGATCGACCTGCCCGACGAAAAGCACCTGAGCGCATTCCGCAAGCAAGTCTGGCGGGAAGTGGCGCTGGCGGTTCTGGCGACCATCCTGACCGCGCTGGCCGTGGTGGTGCTGGTCAATCGCGCGATGCATCGGAAAGAATGAATCTGAATCGACGGTATGGCGGAGGCCAAAATGACAATCCGGTTTGTCTTGGCGTTGCTGATGGGGGGCATGCTGGGATCGACATTGGCAGTTGCGGAGGGTTCGCGGGCCAGCGCCGAAAGAAACCCTGAAAAACACAAGGTCGGCGCCTTTCTCGGCGCGCGCGAGACCGAGTATCCCGACTGGTTCAAGGACAGTTTTCTGGATTTTCAGGAGGATATCCGGGAAGCGGCCGAAAATGGAAAACGGGTGTTGCTGTTGTTCCATCAGGACAACTGCCCTTATTGCAATGCCCTGATCGAAAAAAATCTGGCGCAAAAGGATATCGAGTCCCTGCTCAGGCGCAAGTTCGATGTCATAGCGTTGAACATGTGGGGAGACCGGGAAGTCGTTCCCGTCGGCGGGGAGACGTTGACGGAAAAGCAGTTCGCCAAAGCGCTCAAGGTGCAGTTCACGCCCACGTTGATTTTTCTCAATGAAAAGGCCCGGACGGTGCTGCGGCTCAATGGCTATTTGCCGCCAGCCCGGTTCAAGGCGGCTCTCGACTACGTTGCCGGGAAAAAGGAAACCGAAACCACGTTTCGCGAATATCTCGCCGGGCTGAATGCCGGAACCGGGAAAACGGCGCTCAACAAGGAGGCTTTTTTCGCGCCGCCGCCACACGACCTCGCCGCGGTGAAAGGCAAGCCGGTGGCCGTGTTTTTCGAACAGAGCGATTGCCCCCAATGCGACGAGTTTCACCGGAAGGTCCTGGGCAACGATGAAACCCGCCGGTTGCTCCAGCCCTTTTATTCCATCCAGTTGGACATGTGGTCCGATACGCCGCTGGTCACGCCGACTGGCAAGAAAACCACGGCCCGCGAGTGGGCCAGAACCCTGCGCGTTTTCTATGCGCCCACCGTGGTGCTGTTCGGCGAGGATGGCGAGGAAGTGATTCGCGCCGAAGCCATGCTCAAGCGTTTCCACACCCAGTCGATGTTCGATTACGTGGCGAGCGAGGCTTATCGCGAGCAGCCCGAGTTTCAGCGTTATCTCAGCGACCGGGCCGACGCCATTCGCGAGAAAGGCGTCGATGTGAATATCTGGGATTGATCCCGGAAAAGCCG
The DNA here is from genome assembly GCA_011330835.1 of Gammaproteobacteria bacterium. Lineage (GTDB taxonomy): Bacteria > Pseudomonadota > Gammaproteobacteria > UWMA-0217 > UWMA-0217 > HyVt-560. The sequence goes on from DRPO01000345.1 coordinate 4,514, forward strand.
GCAAGGATGCTGGCGCTCCCCGCAATGCCGTTCAGCTCGCATTTCTCACAGTTTCGCGTAGGGTGGATCAAGCGAAGCGGATCCACCGCTTTATGGACGCATTCG
>DRPO01000346.1 GCA_011330835.1 Gammaproteobacteria bacterium
CGAACACCTGGTCGATCCAGCGCACCGGAATGATCTTCATCTTGGCGATGATGTTCTTGGGAATCTCGACGAGATCTTTCTCGTTCTCTTCCGGAATGATGACCGTCGTAATCCCGCCGCGATGCGCCGCCAGCAATTTCTCCTTGAGGCCGCCGATCGGGAGGACTTCGCCGCGCAAGGTGATTTCGCCGGTCATGGCGACGTCGGCGCGAACCGGAATATTGGTGACAGCGGAAACCAGCGAGGTGCACATGCCGATGCCAGCGCTGGGGCCGTCTTTCGGCGTGGCGCCTTCCGGGACGTGGATGTGGATATCGTGCTTCTCGAAATAGTCGTCCTCGATGCCCAGAACCGCCGCGCGACTGCGAACCACGGAACGCGCCGCTTCGATGGATTCCTTCATCACATCGCCCAACTGGCCGGTGCGAATGATTTGCCCCTTGCCTGGCATGGTCGCCGTTTCGATGGTCAGCAGTTCGCCGCCCACCTCGGTCCACGCAAGACCAGTGACCTGGCCGACCTGATCCTTCTCTTCCGCGATGCCATAGCGGAATTGTTTGACGCCCAGGTATTTCTCCAGATTTCTCGGCGAAACCGTGGTCTTCTTCTTGGACTTTTTCAGCAGATGGTCCTTGACGACCTTGCGACAGATCTTGGAAATCTCGCGCTCCAGGTTCCGCACCCCGGCTTCGCGCGTGTAGTAACGAATGATATCGCGAACAGCGGTTTCCGTAATCGTCAACTCACCATCTTCCAGGCCATTGCCCTTGATCTGTTTGGGGATCAGATAGTTCTTGGCGATATTGGTTTTTTCATCCTCGGTGTAGCCGGGCAGACGGATGACTTCCATCCGGTCGAGCAACGGTCCGGGAATGTTCATGCTGTTGGATGTCGCGACGAACATCGTGTCCGACAGGTCGTAGTCCACTTCCAGGTAGTGATCGACGAAGGAGTCGTTTTGCTCGGGATCCAGAACTTCGAGCAGCGCGGAAGCCGGATCGCCGCGAAAGTCCATCGCCATCTTGTCGATCTCGTCGAGCAGAAAGAGGGGGTTCTTGACGCCGACCTTGGACATGTTCTGGATGATCTTGCCGGGCATGGCGCCGATGTAGGTGCGCCGGTGACCGCGTATTTCCGCCTCGTCGCGGACGCCGCCCAGCGACATCCGGACGTATTTGCGGTTCGTCGCCCTGGCGATGGATTGTCCCAGCGAGGTCTTGCCCACGCCTGGCGGGCCAACGAGACAGAGAATCGGGCCCTTGAGCTTGCGAACCCGCTGCTGCACGGCCAGATATTCAAGAATCCTTTCCTTGACCTTTTCAAGCCCGTAATGATCCTCGTCCAGCACCTGTTGCGCCTTGGAGAGATCGATGCGCACCTTGGTCTTCTTTTTCCAGGGCACGTTGGTCAGCCACTCGATATAGTTGCGAACCACCGTCGCCTCGGCGGACATCGGCGACATCATCTTGAGCTTGTTGAGCTCGTTCTCGGCCTTTTCGCGCGCCGCCTTGGGCATGCCGGCCTTTTCGATCTTGCGCGCCAGCTCCTCGACCTCATTGGGCGCTTCCTCGATCTCGCCCAACTCTTTCTGAATGGCCTTCATCTGCTCATTCAGATAGTACTCGCGCTGGCTTTTTTCCATCTGCTGCTTGACGCGACCGCGAATGCGCTTTTCGACCTGGAGAATGTCGATCTCGCCTTCGATGAGACCGATAATGTGCTCCAGTCGCTTGCGCACATCCTCGATTTCGAGAACCGCCTGTTTTTCATCCAGCTTCAGCGACATGTGCGCGGCAATGGTGTCGGCCAGACGCGCCGGGTCATCGATGCCGGACAGCGAGGTCAGGATTTCGGGCGGAACCTTCTTGTTGAGCTTGACGTACTGGTCGAACAGGCCGATAACGCTCCGGCTCAGAACTTCCAGTTCACGCTCGTCGACAGTTGACGCCGGCGCCTCGATCAAATCGATTCTTGCCGTGAAGAAGGCATCCCCCTGATCCAGATCGACAACCCGAGCGCGTTCGGCGCCTTCGACCAGCACCTTGATGGTGCCGTCCGGCAGCTTCAGGAGTTGCAGAATATTGGAGAGGGTTCCGATGCGATAAATCTCATCCGCCCCGGGTTCATCCACGTCCGCGCTGGTTTGGGCGACCAGCAGGATCTGCTTGTCATTGGCCATTGCCTCGTCAAGCGCCTTGATCGACTTGTCGCGCCCAACGAACAGGGGAATGACCATGTGCGGGTAGACCACGACATCCCGGAGAGGCAAAACGGGTACGACCTTCATGGTCGCGGATGTATTTTCATTATCGGACATAAAATTCTCTGTGTGACTGGATCAAGGTTCCCGGCGGAACCTGGACAACGGGAAACTCTTTGACGCGAACCCTTCCCATACTAGCATCTTCGACCAGCGCGAAACACGATCCAGGTATCCTTCTAGCCGAAGCGGGTTGGCGGGCTATTTCGTGTTGCGCGCAATGCGCCAATGAGCGTGCAACACTACACTAGATAGGGCCCGCATCCGGGATTTCAACCCACGGATTCCGGGCGCTGACCGGAAAGACGCGAGAAAAGGCGCTGCAAAGAACGCGGGAAAACCGCGTCGCGCCTATTCCGCGGCGGCTTTTGCCGTCTTTTCATTACCCTCGTAGATCAGATACGGCTGGGCGTCACCGTTGATTACGGAATCGTCGATGACCACCTTCGCGACATCCTCGGTGGATGGCAGGTCGTACATTGTATCCAGCAGAACCTGTTCGAGAATGGTGCGCAAGCCGCGCGCGCCAGTCTTGCGTTTCATGGCTTGCCGGGCGATGGCCCGCAGGGCGTCCTCGCGGAACTCGAGTTCGACGTTTTCCATTTCGAACAGTCGCTTGTACTGCTTGGTTATGGCGTTCTTCGGCGTCGTCAGAATCTGCACGAGCGCATCTTCATCCAGCTCGCTCAATGTCGCCACGACCGGCAGACGGCCAACGAACTCCGGGATCAGGCCGTAATTGATGAGATCCTCGGGTTCGATTTCGGAAAACAGGTCGCCGATGCTCTTGCCATCGTCCTTGGAGCGCACGTCGGCCGAGAAGCCGATGCCGCTCTTCTCGGTGCGGTCGCGAATCACCTTGTCCATGCCGGCAAAGGCGCCCCCACAGATAAACAGGATATTGGAGGTGTCGACCTGCAGAAACTCCTGCTGCGGGTGCTTGCGCCCACCCTGAGGCGGCACGGAGGCGACGGTTCCCTCGATCAGTTTCAACAAGGCCTGCTGAACCCCTTCTCCGGAAACATCCCGGGTAATCGACGGGTTGTCCGACTTGCGCGAGATCTTGTCGATTTCATCGATATAGACGATGCCGGTTTGGGCCTTTTCGACGTCGTAGTCGCATTTTTGCAGCAACTTCTGAATGATGTTTTCAACGTCCTCGCCAACATATCCGGCCTCGGTGAGCGTCGTTGCGTCCGCGATCGTGAACGGAACATTCAGAAATCTCGCCAGAGTCTCGGCGAGCAGGGTCTTGCCCGATCCGGTGGGGCCGAGCAGCAGAATATTGCTCTTGGCCAGTTCGACATCGTCCTTGCGTTGCCGCGACTCCATGCGCTTGTAGTGGTTGTAGACCGCCACCGACAGCACCTTCTTGGCGCGCGACTGGCCGATGACATAGTCATCCAGATTCGCGTTGATTTCCCTGGGAGTAGGCAAATGGGCGCGATCCTCTCCCACTTGCTCCTGAATTTCTTCACGGATGATGTCGTTGCACAGCTCAACGCACTCGTCGCAAACGAATACCGAAGGTCCCGCAATCAGCTTGCGGACTTCATGCTGGCTTTTCCCGCAAAAGGAACAGTACAGTAGCTTGTCGTTGTCGTGATCGCCTTTATTGTCACTCATGAAAAAATCCCACAATATTTAGGAACCATTCTCTTCCCGCGCCACCCGCCGCCAACTCATGTAGCGACGTCAAAGCGGAATACACTGGAAACCCTCGCACCCCGAAAGGTCGCAAGACAAAATCCACATAAAAATTAATACGTTACGATAAAGAGAATAAAAATAACGCAAATTCTCGTGGATCACGCGCGCGACTCTTGGGCCACAGAACGTTTCCAAAGATCACCTTGCCGCTTTTTCGCGCAAGAATCAAGGCATGAAATCAAGGGAAATGACAATCACGGACGGATTGCCACGGAGGTCATTTCTGATGTCGGATCGGCGCCGGGTATTCCCGGAGAAATCCGGGTTACCCTCGGGATGGCGTCTCTTCGTTCGCCCGCGACGCCAACACTTCGTCGATCAGACCATACTCGACGGCTTCGCTGGCGCCCAGAAAGCGGTCGCGCTCGGTATCCTGGGCGATGGTTTCAATATCCTTGCCGGTGTGGGCCGCCAGAATGCCATTCAGCTGCTCGCGGATTTTCAGAATCTCCCGGGCATGGATATCGATATCGGTGGCCTGCCCCTGGAAGCCGCCGAGCGGCTGGTGGATCATGACGCGAGAATAAGGCAGCGCGAACCGCTTCCCGGCCGCGCCGCCAGCCAGCAGAACCGCGCCCATGCTGGCCGCCTGGCCGATGCAAAGCGTGGTCACATCCGGCTTGATGAACTGCATGGTGTCGTAGATCGCCAGTCCGGCGGTGACCGCGCCGCCCGGCGAGTTGATATAGAGATGGATATCCTTGTCCGGATTCTCGGACTCCAGGAACAGCAATTGCGCCACGATCAGGTTGGCCATGTGATCCTCGATCGGTCCCACGATGAAAATCACGCGCTCCTTCAGCAACCGCGAATAGATATCGTAAGCGCGCTCGCCCCGGGAACTCTGCTCCACGACCATGGGCACCAGCCCGGTTGCGCGAATCACGGAATCTCCAGCGTCCAATCCATCTCTTGTCGTCATGCGGTGGTCCTCAATCTTCGGGGTTGGCTTCCGCTTCCCCGGTCGCCTTTGCGGGGTTCATGATCTCGTCGAAACTCATCTGTTTGGCAGTCACCTGAACCTGCGACTTGACCCAGTCCACGACCTGCTCTTCGATCACCATCGCCTCCAGCGACGCCATGCGCTCGCGACTGGTGCGGTAGTACTGTTTCAACGCCTCGGGTTCCTCATAGGTCTCCGCCATTTCGTCCAGCGCCACCTCGACCCGATCCTGATCCAGCTGAATGTCGTTGTCGCGAATGATCTGGGAAACAATCAGACCGAGCACAACCCGGCGATTCGCCTCTTCCTCGAACAACTCGTCGGGAAACATCGAGCCGTCCCGCTGACCGGTATTGGCCATGGCCTGCCGCCTCAGCGCGTCCACCTCCCCCTTGACCAGAGCCTTGGGCGCTTCCACATCATGGACTTCCATCAGCATCGCCATGACATCGCTCTTGACCTTGCGGCGAACCGCCTGATCCGCCTCGCGAACCATATTGTTCTTCACATCCTCGCGAAACGTCTCCAGCGAACCATCCTCGACACCGAACTTTTTGACGAAAGCCTCATCCAGTTCGGGCAGCCGCGCTTCCTTGACGGCCTTCACCTTCACCTCGAAACGCGCCTTCTTGCCCGCCAGGTTTTCCGCGTGATAATCCTCGGGGAAATCGACTTCCAGCGTTTTTTCCTCGCCCGCCTTCACGCCGACCAGTTGCTCTTCAAAACCGGGAATCATGGCGCCCTTGCCGATCTCCACCGGCACATCGGCGGCCTTGCCGCCCTCGAAAGCCTCGTCGTCCACAAAACCTTCGAAATCGATGGTTACCTGATCGCCTTCAGCGGCGGCCCGTTCGACATCGACCCACTCCCTGTTCTGCTCGCGCAGGGTCTCGACCATTTTGTCCACCGCATCCTCGGTCACTTCGACCTCCGGCTGGGTAATCTCCTGGTCGCTCAGGTCCTTGATCTCGATTTCAGGATAGACCTCGAACGTGGCGATATACTTGAGCTCCGCGCCAGGCTTCGGATCGAGTTCATCGATCACGGGCGCGCCGGCCGGTTTCAGGTTTTCCTGACTCACCGCCTCCTGGAAACTGGATTGCACCAGTTCGCCGACGACTTCCTGAAAAACGCTCTTGCCGTACTGCTGACGCACCACCTTCATCGGCACCTTGCCGGGACGGAACCCCTTGAGCTGAACCCGCGGCGCCACTGACCGCAAACGCGCCTCGAACTCGCTATCGACCTTCTCGGCCGGAAGCTCCACGGTCATTTTCCGCTCAATATTACTGGTCGACTCAACCGAAACCTGCATAACTGATCCTCAAACTTTGTCCTCACCTGCGTCCCTCATCCCTTTGAGGAAAACCAGGTTAATAATATGGTGCGAAAGGAGAGACTCGAACTCTCACGGGTTGCCCCACTGGAACCTAAATCCAGCGCGTCTACCAATTCCGCCACTTTCGCATGCTTCGGAAGCCCCTCGAGCCGACGAAGCCGCCGTCGCCCCCCGCCAGACTGGCGGGAGTCTCGGACTCAAAATGGGGAAGCGGCTTGCCTGTCGCGGACACCGCCCGCAACAGGCGGGATAACGCATCTCGCGACCAGGACTACCCCGTTCGGGCCAAGCATCCTTTCGCCGACAGCCGCGTTGTAAAAACTTGCCATAGTCCCACTATGCCCGCGTTTTTACGCCTTGCTCTCGACGAAAACCTACGCGCCCTGAACGGGGCGCTCCTGGTCGCGAGAAGTATAAATGGGGTGGATGATGGGAATCGAACCCACGACCGCAGGTACCACAAACCTGAGCTCTACCAATTGAGCTACATCCACCATAATTCGTATTCACTGCTTGACCACCCCAGAGTGAGTGGCGCGCCCGGCAGGACTCGAACCTGCGACCCACGGCTTAGAAGGCCGTTGCTCTATCCAGCTGAGCTACGGGCGCATTATATATACCTCTCACGACCAAGAACACCCCGTTCAGTCCACGCATCTTTTCGCCGATAGCTGCGTTGTAAAAACTTGACGTAGCGCCACCATGCCTGCGTTTTTACGCCTTGCTCTCGACGAAAACCTACGCGCCCTGAACGGGGTATTCTTGATCGCGAGAGGTATA
>DRPO01000347.1 GCA_011330835.1 Gammaproteobacteria bacterium
ACCCCGAGATGAGGCGCGTCACAATGCTGTTTAGTCAAAGCACCCTTCCAGCTTGTGGGGAGGATTGCGGTGGGCGTTTCACTCCGTCACCGAACCCCCTCCGTTATTCCCGCCCACCTCGTCATTCCCGCGAAAGCGGGAATCCAGCGCCTCGTTCTGGATTCCGGGTCTTCGCTCCACTCAGCCCGGAATGACGGATAGCGGGGCGGTGGGGGTTCGGTGGTGGAGCCCCGTACGCGCCGACTGAGCCGCGACAACACATGAAACTATTGACAATCAGGAAGCCGGAAGCCGCCTGTGCTCCAGCGCGGGAAACTGTTTCCGAGTGGTTTGCAGGTATTCGGTCTTGATGTCCCCGACAACCACGCCGCAAGAGGTGGAGTTGCGCGCGGCGACGATGCCGCCCCACGGATCGACAATCATGGTGTGGCCATAGGTTGCCCGCCCGTTGACATGATAGCCACCCTGGGCCGCGGCGACGATATAGCAGAGGTTCTCGATCGCGCGCGCCCGCAGCAGGATCTCCCAGTGCGCCCGTCCGGTAATGTCGGTGAAAGCCGCCGGGAGCAGGATGATCTCCGCGCCCTGGTCGAGCATCTGACGGAACAGTTCGGGAAATCTCAGGTCGTAACAGACCGCCATGCCGACGCGACCGAATGGCGTATCAGCCACCACGACCTGATCGCCGCGAATAATGGTTTCGGATTCGGTGTAGCGCTCGTCGGAGCCGACCACGTGAACGTCGAACAGGTGGATTTTGTCGTACCGGGCGACTTGCCGGCCATTGGCGTCGAACAACAGCGAGGTGGCGTACACCTTGCCGGGGTCGTCGCTGGCCAGCGGAATCGTGCCGCCGTGAAGCCAGACGCCATGCTTGCGCGCCTGTTCGGAAAGAAACGTCTGTAGCCGTCCCGCCCCTTCTTTTTCGCGGATTTCGAGCTTGTCCTGCTCGGTTTTTCCCATCAACGCGAAGTTCTCCGGCAACACCACGAACTCGGCGCCGTCCCGCACCGCTTCGGCAATCAACTTCTCGGCCGCCAGCAGATTGGCGGACACCTGCGATCCCGACCCCATTTGAATAGCCGCGAACTTGCTCACCTCTTTCGCCCTCTGTTTGCTTGTTACCGCAAGATTAGCACCGACTCGCGCCAATTACCTCGAACCAGGTTCGATTTACGGCCAATGGGGGAGCGCCATTATTCCAGCGAGGGGGTTGCGAATGGCGCGCTGTCTTCCTGCTCCTCGTCCTCCGCGCGAATCGCCGCGATCTCTGGGTTTTGCCAGTCGCCGGTGATCGAATACCCCAACCTCGCGGCCTCGTTGAGATCGACTCCCATGCTTTCCGCCAGCTTGTTGAACAGGAATACGGCGGCGCCGGTCTGGGGGCCAGCCAGCAGTCCCGCCGCGACCGGCGCCGATGACTTGATCTTCGGCGTCACCCAAAGCCGCAGGTGGTGGCGCAGCGCCTTGAGGTCGGTGTCGCCGCGAATGTCGATATCCGCCAACGGGCTGTTGATGCTGACATCATTGCTGGTCACGATTCCCCGGTCGATCGCCAGCGAGCCGGACAGCAGATCGAAACTGAACCCGGTGTCGGAGACATCCGTGAAGTCCAGCGCCAGCCGGCGCGGCAGGTTGTCCAGGCTGATGAGGCTGATCAGCCGACCCAGACCAGGCTCGACATTGCTCAACTTGCCTTCGCTGATCTGCAGATCCAGATTCCCCGAAAGCCGGGCAAGATCCGGAGGAATCAATGGACCATCCCAGCGCAGCGTCCCCATCAGGTCGCCATGGCCGCTTTGCAGACTTTGGCGAACGCCCAGATCCGCCAGGCTCGCGCCCACGTCGTCGGAGGCGATGTTGACGTTGAGTTCGAGCCGCTGATGTCCGTCGCTCTGATACCAGCCGCCTCCGGAACGCGCCTTGAGGTGCGGCTGATCGACATCCAGCCGGTCGATCCGCAAACCGGTCGGGACGCGCGTCGTCAGCAGACGCGCCTTGCCCAACGCGCGGTCGCCGATACTTAGCGACTCCACTTCCGC
>DRPO01000348.1 GCA_011330835.1 Gammaproteobacteria bacterium
CTGAGTAGAGCGAAGACCCGGAATCCACGACGGAACGCCAAATCCAGTTCCCGCCGCTTTCAGACGATGTGGAGTCCTTGCCAAGACAAACGATAGAAAGCCCACCTGGCGGAATCAGAGCCGATTCCACAGATCCTCGAACTCTTCTTTCGACGGCGCCGGCTCTTCCCGGACCTCGGAAGACTGATAGAAAAACTGGGAATAAAAACTCGGATTCTCCCCCAGCTCGGTGAGTTCGATGCGCAGTTTCTTGCCCAGCATGCTCACTTCCAGGATGTCGCCTACCTTGAAGAAGCCGTTGGGAACGAGAATGCTCGGCGGCTGCTGAATGGTCTTCATGCCAGGCAGCATCAAGGCTTCCAGCGGCATGATCTCCGAATGGCTGCGGTTGACGATGGTGTCCACCGAAATCACCAGCGCCCGAGGCGCAATGAGCTGAACGCCCACCTGCAAACCGCCATCCGGCGGATTCTTCATCCAGCGGATGATGCCGACCCGCCAGTGGTGGATGTTGTATTCCTTCTCGCGCAGCGCCATCAACTCGCCCACGCGCGCATGACTGGGCTCCTCGGCGTCCCACGTCAGGCCATAGCCGCCCGCGCCGGTATTGACAACCTGCCAGTCGAGCCAGGTATCGGGCTGACGGGTTGGCGATGCGCCGGGATCAACGACATCCTCGCCTAACAGGAGGCCATCCCGATAGGTCGGATCGAACTCCGACAGATCGGAACGCAGTCCCGGGGTAAGCAGATCATCGACCGGTGGAAACTGGTTGGCCTCGATGCCGCCCTGCATTGCCGCGCCGTCCCTGTTGAACAACTCATCCTTGGAGTATTCGGGCTGCAAGTCGGCGTGAATCGCCTGAATGATCCGCCGCAAGCCAATCGACGCGGTGATCCCGCGATTGGTCGAGACGCGCGAGAAACGCCTTTTCTCCTCGGTGGTCCAGGTGGTGATCAGGCGCCGGATCAGTTGCGGATCGAGCTGCACCTTGCTGAAGCCGGTCTGCACATCGCCGGCTTCCTCGATGGAGTCGGCAATGTCGCCCAGCGTGCTGATCAGACGGGTGAGGTCAAAGCCTCGCAGATTGGAAAAGGTGGTGATATCGGCCAGCGGGATATAGGCCGGCGGTTCCGACGACTTGAGGCTGACGACATGGACGCGCCCATTGGCGTCGGGCGTCAATTGACGGGTAAAGCCGACCAGGTGAGAGGCGGTCTCGAAATAGGTTCTCAGCTTCTGCGCCTCCCCGGTGCGCAACCTCAGCGGCTGCGCCAGCGCCAGCAGACAGACCTGCTTGTAGACATCGGTAATGGTGGACTCGTCGATCGTCCGATATTCGGAATCCACCACATTGCTGTCCGCGACATGCTGTTTCTCGGCGAATCCCTGCAAGCGGTGAATATCGTGCCAGGAACTGGCCGGGTCGGTGCGGTACAGGGCGGCGTTCCAGGCAATCGACTCTTCCAGATAGCGCATCGCCCGGTGGATGGAAATCACCAGCGACTTGCGGTCGATGTTGCCGCCCTTGACCACGCTGTCGTGAACAACATGCTTGTAAGCCACCGCCAGCTCCAGCAACAAGGCGTGATTCAGCTTGGCGATCTGGGCGCTCTTGCCCAGCAACGGAAAACTGGCGCCGTTGAGATGCTTGCTCAGATGCCTGAGCACAATGCGCGCCGTTGGACGCAGCAACTCGTTGAGTTCGAAACGGGAGCGCGCGCCGATCTGCTGACGGTTCAACGTCCTCAGACACTTGTAGACCGCGCGGGTGGTTTCCCCCATGTTGACCAGCACCAGCTCGCCCAGCCACTTGCGAAACAACCGGGGGTTGTTGGGCGACGCTTGAATCTCACTCAGCGTTGCGGTGTATTGCGGCAGATGCAGATTCATGGACTCACGGAGGGAGTGTTGGGACACGGACGCAGTCATTCTCCAAGACTATAGCGGATTCATTCTCCATAACGAAACAGGATTCACAGAGTGGCGTGATCAACGGTCGGGAATCCGCGAAACCTTGCTGGCGGTCATGATTGTACAGGGATCCCCTCCGGGCGAGAACAGATGGGGAGCGGCGGCAGAGGCGTTTGCGAACCTCGCGAGGGTTGCCGTTTTCGGCGAAGCCAGTGCGCGCCGGGTTTCGCGCCCTGATGGCTTGCGCCTTGCCTCAAGGCGGGCATATCGTCTTCGACGGACGGTCAGGAATATCTCGCACCAGACGCGGCAACAGGTATCCCGGCAAACGCCCCGACAGCTCGGCATAGATCGCCCGGGCGCGCGCCTCCTCCAGATCGAAATGGGCCGCGCCAACGACCTTGTCCAGCAGATGCAGGTAGTACGGCTGCACCCCGCAGTCGAAAAGCCGCCGGGAGAGCCTGTCCAGCGCCTCGGCGTCATCGTTCACCCCCTTGAGCAGGACGCTCTGGTTGTACAGCGCGATGCCCCGCTCCGCCAGCCGCCGCAAGGCGCTTTGCAGCGCATCGTCGAGCTCCGCCGGATGATTGCAATGGATCACCATCACCACCTGCATCCGGCTCTTGTCCAGAAAGCGCAGTTGATCCTCGTCGATCCTGGCGGGGATCACCACGGGCAGGCGGCTGTGAATCCGCAATACGCTGACATGGGGGATGGCTTCCAGTCCGGCCACCACCCCGGCGAGCTGCTCGTCGCCGAGCATCAGCGGATCCCCGCCGCTGAGGATGACTTCGTTGATGGTGGGCGTATCGGCGAGGTAATCCAGCGCCCCCCGCCAGTTCTCCGGGCTGGTCACTGAGTCGCCATAGGGAAACTGGCGCCGGAAGCAATACCGGCAATGGATCGCGCAGGCGGGACTGGCGATCAACAAGGCCCGGCCCGCGTACTTGTGGATCAGCCCTGGCGTGGGCGAGGCGGCCAGGTCGCCCACCGGATCGCTGGAATATCCCGGTGGCGGCGGCGCGGTTTCCGCCACTTGCGGCAACACCTGAAGCAGCAACGGATCGCGCGGATTGCCCTTCTCCATCCTGGCGACGAACCCCGGCGGCGCGCGCAGACGGAAATCACGTTGCGCGGGCAACAACTCCGGCAACAGCGTCGCCGGCAACGACAACGCCTCCAGCAGCTCGGCGGGGTCGGTAATCGCCGCAGCCAGCTCGCGCCGCCACGCCGGCGGTTCTTTCCGTGATGCGATTCGGGTTATCATGGGCGCCCGATCATACACCCGGAACCCTGACTGAACGACATGGCAAGTTACAGCACCAACGAATTTCGCGGCGGCCTGAAGCTGATGCTCGACGGCGACCCCTACAACATCATCGAAAACGAATTCGTCAAACCCGGCAAGGGGCAAGCCTTCAACCGCGTCAAGCTGCGCAACCTCAAGACCGGACGGGTCGTCGAAAAGACCTTCAAATCCGGCGAATCGGTGGAAGCCGCCGACGTCATCGACGTCGACATGCAATACCTGTATAACGATGGCGAATTCTGGTACTTCATGGATCCCGAAACCTTCGAACAGGTCGGCGCCGGCGCCACCGCCGTGGCCGACAGCAAGCAATGGCTCAAGGATCAGGACATCTGCCAGGTCACCCTCTGGGACGGCGCGCCGCTGACCGTCACCCCCCCCAACCACGTCGAACTGAAAGTCACCGAATGCGAACCCGGCGTTCGCGGCGACACCGCCACCGGCGCCACCAAGCCCGCCATCGTCGAAACCGGCGCCACCGTCAAAGTGCCGCTGTTCGTCGAAGAGGGCGACATCCTCAAGATCGACACCCGCACCGGCGAATACCTCTCGCGCGTCAAGGAATAATCGCCACGGCCCGTTATACCTCTTGCGATTGAGAATACCCCATTCAAGCCGCCGTCATTCCGGGCTGAGCGCAGCGAAGAACTGGATTCCCGCTTTCGCGAGAATGACGGAGCGAAGGTTCGTCATTCCAGGTCGAGTGGCGCGAGGACCCGGAATCCACCCTCCGCCCCTGGATTCCCGCTTTCGCGGGAATGACGGAGCGAAGGTTCGTCATTCCA
>DRPO01000349.1 GCA_011330835.1 Gammaproteobacteria bacterium
AACAGGTTCAGATCGTCGACCAATACAAGGAGATGGTGCGGCTCGCCGGCGGACTGGACAAGCGCCAGCGCATCACCAAGAAGGCGCGCGAGAAGGCGCTGGATTGTTTGGCGCGGTTCGGGCAGCGGTTGTCCGGTCTGCCGGCGGAGAATGTGCGCATCGTCGGCACCAACACCCTGCGCAAGGCCCGCAATTCACAGCAGTTCATGCAGGCCGCCGAAGCGGTGCTCGGATACCCCATCGAAATCATCTCCGGCATGGAGGAAGCCCGCCTGATCTATCTGGGCGTGGCGCATTTCCTGCCCACCGACAACGCCAACCGCCTGGTCATCGACATCGGCGGCGGCAGCACCGAAGTCATTGTGGGCCGCAAGTTCCAAACCTTGCAGCGGGAAAGCCTGCACATGGGCTGCGTCTCCATGACGCAGCAGTATTTCGGCGACGGCAAGATCAGCCGCGCCGCCTGGAAAAAGGCGGTGACGCACGCGCGGCTGGAGCTGCGCCCGCTGATCAAGCCCTATCGGGACCTGGGCTGGCGCAAAGCGATCGGCGCCTCGGGAACGCTGAAATCGGTCGCCCAGGTTCAGGAAGCGATGGGCTGGTCGGAACATGGCGCGATCACCCGCAAGGGCATGAAGCGCCTGCGCGACGAGATACTCTCTTTCGATGCAATCAAAAAGCTCAAGCTGGCGGGGCTCAGCGATCAGCGCCAGCCGGTCTTCGTTGGCGGCGCGGCGATCGTGCAGGCGTTGTTCGATGCTTTCGACATCCAGGAAATGGCCCCGTCGCAGGGCGCGCTGCGGGAAGGCGTGCTCTATGACTTGAGCGGTCGCCGGCACCACCAGGACGTGCGAGGGCGCACCATCGACGACTTGCTGCAACGGTTCCAGATCGATTCCGCGCAGGCGGAGCGGGTCATGCGGCTGTTGCTCAACCTGGTCGAACTGGGCAAGGAGCAGTTGCAGTTCTCCCAATCGGAGATCGCCATGCTGCTCTGGTCCGCCGAGCTGCACGAGATTGGGCGAGCGGTGGCGCACAGCCACTATCACAAGCATGGCGCTTACCTGATCGAGCATGCCGATCTGCCAGGCTTTTCGCGCCGCGAGCAGCACTTTCTGGCGACGCTGATTCGCTACCAGCGGCGCAAGATTGGCGTCTTCGAAGGTTTCGAGGGCAAGGATCGGGAATCCGTGGCGCGGTTGCTGATGCTGCTGCGGCTGGCGCTGATTCTGTGCCGCGAGCGAACCGACGAGCCGGTCATGGTCGAGGCGATCGAATGGACCGGCAAGGAGTCCTTGCGCGTCGGATTCAACGCCGAGTGGCTGCAACAGCACCCGCTGACGCAGGTGGATCTCGAACAAGAAGTCGAGTATCTGCAAGCCGCGGGGATGTCGCTCAACTTCGGATAAAGGGGGAGGAAACGGGAATGAAGGGGATCTATCTGACGGTATTGGTGGTGGCGCTGGGGGTGCTTGGAGGCTTGGGTTACAGCATCTATCCCGTCGTCATGGGCGGATTCGATGAAAACCAGTCGTTCGAACAGCTGGTCGAGCAGGGGAAGACGCTCAAGAAAAGCCCGCAGTGGCGCGGCATCATCTTCGGGCCGGAAGGCCAGCAATCGCCAGAAGATTTCATCGCCGATTTCGAGAAACTGGTGGACGGAACGCTGGCGCCGATCGGCGTCAACCTGGTGATCTTCGACATGCACTGGAACAACTTCCACTTCACCACCGTTCCCGGGCTGGAGAAGGTCTCGCGCGCGCCGCGTTTCGATTTTACCCGCGAGCATGCGAAACGAATGGCGGACATCTGCCATCGCAACGGCGTCAAGGTCGGCGTTGGCATCAACTTCCTCACCCACCAGAACTACGGGCAGTTGCTCAAGGCGTTTCCCGACTACCAGTGGCCCGGCAAGGAAAACCTCTGGGATCCGCTCAATCCCAAGGTCAATCCCGTGGCGTTCAAAATGGCGGACGAACTGATCGACGCCTTTTCCGCCGACGTGATCCATCTCGGCATGGATGAAGCCTGGGGATTCGATCTGAAGAACCATCCGGACAATCCCGGACTCAGCAACGCGGAACTCCTGGCCCGCGAAATCAAGCAATACCACCAGCATTTTGTCGAGGAAAAAGGCAAGGAAATGATCCTCTGGTCGGATACGCTGGAGGGGCGTTATTCCGACGCGCCGGTGGGCGACGTGCTGGACAGGATACCCAAGGACATCATCCTGGCCCACTGGGAGTATGGCCGGAAAATGCGCTACCCTTGGCCGCAAAAGCTGATCGACAAGGGCTTCCGCGTGCTGGTTTGCCCCTGGAAAGACCCCGTCGCCGGGCAGAAACTCGCCATGGCCGGATTGGCGACCCGCGACCCGAAGATGCTCGGCATTCTCTACACCACCTGGTCGCCCTCCGTGGCCACCAAGCTGGCCGGCGCCCTGCGAGGCGAGATTACCGAAACGCCCAAGGACGCCATCGTCGGCGTGGCCCATACCATCAAGCGAACCATCGGCATGTTCGGCTCCGCCGATTAGCCCACCTGGGAGCGCCGGCGTCTCGCCGGCAAACGCCAAAACATTTCCTCAAACAGGCGGAACCTTCGCCGATCCCGCCAAACCACGAATGCCGTTGCCCCTCTATGGGGATATTCAGTGATGGCCAGGGTTCGGCTAGGATTTGCCGCTGAATGAACTCTTGGTCGATCCCATGAGCGATGAACAGATCATGCGCGCGGCGATTCAGAAAGTCGCGACCGGACCTGAATACAGCAAGGATTTGAGTCTTGACGAGGCGCGGGACGCCATGCGCGTTGTCCTGTCCGGCAGGGCCGACCCGGTTCAGGCCGGCGTGCTGCTCATCGCCCTGAGGATGAAGCGCGAGACGCTGGACGAGTTTACCGGCGCTCTCCAGGCGTTGCGCGAAGTGACGCTGGAGGCGACCGCCGAGGTGGATGAGTT
>DRPO01000350.1 GCA_011330835.1 Gammaproteobacteria bacterium
ATTTTCCCAGTCAATGACCGGAAGTGTGAACTGACTCGAGTCCTGAAAAGCCCGCCAGTTTAGAATCCCTGAATAAAGCACTTGTCAGCGCAATGCCGCGCTGCGTCGTTTTTTCTTGGGTGAACATTAACAATGAATATCGGGCTTAAACCATTCCTGGGCGGTTTGTTACTGTTGCTGGCGCTGCTGGCGTTTTCAACCAACGCCGCCGCCGCGCCTCCGGTCGCCGACTTCACCGTGTCGCCACAAACCGGCGTCGCTCCACTGGATATCACGCTTGACGCCAGCGGCTCATCCGATCCCGACGGGCCGGGTATTACCCAGTACAGCTGGACGATTTCTGGCCCCGGGCTAACACAAAGCGAAATCTCGCCCAACGCCACCCTTTCGCCAATCACACTGCCGCAAGCTGGCTCTTACAGCATTAGCCTGACTGTAACCTCGGGCGCGGATCAGTCTGACCCGAAGGAAAAAACCGTAGTCGTCACCGCCGCCCCTCCCCCCGCAAACAAAACGCCCACAGCCTCGTTTACCATGAGTTCCTTCACCGGAGAAGCGCCGCTTGCCGTCACATTCACATCAACCATTACCGATGGCAACGGCCCTTCGGAGATCACTTGGAACTTTGGCGATGGCTCCACCTCCACAGTCCCTAACCCCACGCATACCTACACAACGGAAGGGGTGTACAACGTTACCTTGACCGTAACCGACAGCGGAGACACCGGCGCCAACCCCGACACATACACTACGCCGCCACAAATCCTCATCGTACAAGCCCCAACGCCGGCCCCGGACCCAGACTTCACAGCCGAAGCGGATCCAGACAACCCACAGACCGTCTATTTCACCTACACGGGAAGATTCGGCAAAGAGCCGCTGACTTACCTGTGGCTGTTTGGCGACGGCGGCGGCTCGGACGAGCAGAACCCGACACATAGGTTCAACGCCCCAAGAACCTATATCATCACGCTTCGGGTGACCGACGCCAACCGGAATGTCGCCGAACTCCAGCGAAACATCACCGTAAGCCCCAACAACGTTCCGCCCGTAACGCACGATGACTCTGTCAACGTCATCTCGGGCGAAGAGATCATTATCGACGTCCTCCAAAACGACGAGGATGAAAACAAGGCCGGACTGCAACTGCTTTTTGTCGCAGATCCGCCGCACGGGACGACCCAGGTCGTTGACGGCCGGAAGATAAAATACGCTTCCGATGACGGGTTTACGGGGCAGGACGCCTTCGACTATACCGTTCGCGACGATCACGGGCTCGAGTCCAACGGCTCGACAGTGACCATCCAGGTGGCTCGCGGCAATCTTCCGCCCAAGGTAACCGTTCCCGGCAACCTGTATTCCAATAGCGGAGCCATGGTGACGCTCGACGGGGTGGCTGTGGATCCGGAGGGCGACAATCCGGTGACCTACGAATGGACCCAGGTTTCCGGAGATCCGGTGGTGGAGATTAGCAACGCGGACCAGGCCACCGCGACTTTCACCGCGCCACTGGTTCTGGAAGAAACCATCCTGAAATTCCGGCTGACGGCAACCGATGCGCTGGGCGCCTCCAGCTTTGCGGAGGTTCCCGTCAAGATCGGGCTGGTCGATCCTCCGGTTGCCATTATCGATACGCCTGATCAGAACGTGCTGGAAGGCGACACCGTCAAGCTGGCGGGACGCGGCATTTTCCTCGGAGAAGAACTGACGGCAGATCGGCGCAGCTTGCAATGGGAACAAGTCAGCGGACCCGAGGTTCCAATATCCGATCCTTCCCAGGCGGAAGTCACCTTCGTCGCGCCGGCCATCGACAACGCTTCCGGCGAGAACCCGGAGGTGGAATTGCAATTCCGGTTAACGGTCACCCTGAAACCCGATGATATCGTCGCGAAAAGCGAGCCGGTAACGATCACGGTGGGCGACAATGGCATTACCGGTATCGACCCCGACTATATTCCGACGCAATCACGCAAGGAGACGCCGTTCGGCATCAAGACGCTGGAAGGCGGCCTGATCGAACTGCAACCGCTGCCCGACAGCGTCATTACCAACAACGCCAATCGCCCAAGACGGACGCCCATCGGGCTCATCGATGTCGGCGTCAAGACGTCCGAAAACGGCATCGGCGTGTTCCAGATCAAACTCCTGGACCCGCTGCCGAACGACTACAGCATGTTCGTCTATTCGGACGAGAACGGCTGGACCCGGCTGACGGAAGAGCAGGCGGATCTCGACACGCTTTCCGTGGGCGCGTATTTTCTCAACCCGACCAGGGATGTGGTCACCGTGAAACTACAAGACGTCACCCAGGCGCCACGCGTGGCGGGCGACAGCGACGCCAAACCCGGCTTGATCAAGTTCCGGGGCGGCCCCGGCGAGGTCAGTTACCCCGTATCCGGATCAGCCACCGTTAGCGGCGGCTCGTTCGATCCACTTGGACTGCTCTTGTTGTTTCTCGGCGCGGCGGGCGCGCGCCTGCGCCGATGCCGGCCCCATACCCGATAAGAAGGCATTAACTGATGAATCGATACGGACTATTAATGACCATCCTGCTGATGACGCTCTCCGTCGGCGCAACGGCGGCGGAACTGGAATATTTCGGCGGCGTCAGCTTCGGCAATGTCACGCTGGAGAAATCATCCAGCGAGATCGAAAAAACGCTGGAGCAAAATATCTGGCCCGGCAGTTCCGTGGATGTGGGCGATATCGGCTCGATCGTCAAGGTTTTCGGCGGCGTTTTCCTGTCGCGCGGGCTGGGCGTTCGCATTGGCTGGACCGATCTGGGACAAGCCGACCTCACGGTAAAAAGCGGGGTTCCCGCCGGCCAGGAGGAGGAATTCGCCAACGATGCGCTCGACGCGCTGCCAACCACGGGAACCGGACTGTCGCTTGCCGTCCAGGGCCGCTTCCCCATTTCGGACCATCTGATGGTTCACGACTGGGCGGGACTGTTTTTCTGGAGTTCCGACCAGGCCATCAGCCTTAACGCCAGCGGCGCGACGGTATCCGTCAAACGCAGCAACACGGGAACGGACCTGATGCTTGGCGCGGCGCTCGAATACCTGATCGGGGATCAACTGGGCGTCAGAATCGAGGCGGAACGCTACAACCAGGACAATGATGGCGTCACGCTGTTTGGCGTGGGAGCGGCTTACTATTTCTAACGGTCGAGCGAGGCCAAAGCCTCGATTCCCGCCAGCTTGAGGGATCTTGTCACTCGACTTTCCGACGCCGGGCGCGCCCGGGCACAACGCCCCGCTCTTCCAGAAAACCCAGTACTTGCTCGATGCAGGCTTCCAGCGGTTCGGAGCCCGTATCGACGACCAGTTCAGCGTTCTCCGGCTCTTCGTAGGGAGAGGTAATGCCGGTAAAGTCCTTGATCTCGCCCGCGCGCGCGCGGCGATAGAGTCCCTTGACATCACGCTTTTCGCAGACGTGCAGCGGCGCCCGGCAATAGATCTCGATGAAATCCTCGGGCGCGACAAGCGAACGAACCTGCTGCCGATCCTTGCGAAAGGGCGAGATGAAGGCCGTCAGGGCGATCACGCCGGACTCGATGAACAGCTTGGACATTTCGCCGATGCGGCGGATGTTTTCCTGGCGATCCTTGTCGCTAAAGCCAAGATCACTACAGAGCCCATGCCGGACATTGTCCCCATCGAAGACGAAAGTGCGGCATCCCAGCTGATGCAAATGTTCTTCGACGGCATGAGCCAGCGTGGATTTGCCGGAACCCGACAGGCCGGTGAACCAGAGGATCGCGCTACGGTGATTGTTGAGACGCTCCCGTCGCTCGCGGGTCACGGTAGCGTTATGCCAGACGGTGTTGGAAGATTTTCTTGTTTGTAGGGACATGCGGGTTTGCCATCAACGATCAGAAAGAACGGAGCCTGAATTTTCAGGATTATCCCGTGTTTTGACAGCAAATATTGCTACCGTTCCCTCAAATGCGAATTTTTTTTCCGCGCATCGCGCGAAATTCTCGCCCGGGAGCCTGGTTCCACGCTGAACCCCCTCTCCCGAAGCTGTCCAACCAGGTTTTCAGGAAACCGGAACGATATCGTCGCGCGAGACTTTGGTTGGCGTCTCCCGCCCCAGCATGTTCAGCAACAACACCACCCGCTCC
>DRPO01000351.1 GCA_011330835.1 Gammaproteobacteria bacterium
CCTTGAACTTGGGCATCTGGTCGGGGAGATCGCGATAGACGCCGCCGGGTCGGTAATAGGTCGCGTGAAGCCGCGCGCCGGAGACCGCCTCGTAGCAGTCCATCAGATCTTCCCGCTCGCGAAAGGCGTACAGAAAAACCGTCATCGCGCCGACATCCAGCCCGTGCGAGCCGATCCACAACAGGTGGTTGAGGATCCGGGTAATCTCGTCGAACATCACGCGGATGTACTGGGCCCGGATCGGCACATCGATGCCCAGCAGTTTTTCCAGCGCCAACACGTAGCCATGCTCGTTACACATCATCGACACATAATCGAGCCGATCCATGTAGCCAATGCTCTGGTTGTACGGCTTGCTCTCCGCCAACTTCTCGGTGCCGCGATGCAGCAGCCCGATATGCGGGTCGGCGCGCTGCACCACCTCGCCGTCCATTTCCAGCACCAGCCGCAATACGCCGTGCGCCGCCGGATGCTGCGGACCGAAATTGACCGTGTAATTACGAATTTCAGGCATCGGTATTCGTCTCTTCCTCGCCGCGAATCATGCGCGGAACCAGCACCCTCGGCTCAATGCTGACCGGCTCGTAGATCACCCGCCGCTGCTCGGGGTCGTAGCGCATCTCGACATTGCCGATCAATGGAAAATCCTTGCGGAAAGGATGGCCGACAAAACCGTAGTCCGTCAGGATCCGGCGCAGATCGGGATGCTCGCGGAAAATCACGCCAAACAGATCGAAGGCCTCGCGCTCATACCAGTTGGCGCTGCTCCAGACAGGAAGCACCGAAGGCAGCGACGGCATGTCGTTGTCCTCGCAATAACACTTGATTCGCAACCGGCGATTCTCCGAAACCGACAGCAAATGCAAAACCACGCAGAACCTCGGCCCGTCCATGGTTGGCGCTTTCACCGTCTCGCCAAAGCGCAGACGACCGGCGGTGACGGCCTCGACGCCCCGGCTGAAGCCGCCCGCGTCCGAGGTATCGGTATCCCATTCGCTCTCGCCCCAGGCGAGATAATCCACCACGGTCAGATCGATCAGCGTTTCGAACGAAAAATCGTCGCGCAGGACGAAACAGGTTTCACGATACCGGTCGGGAGCGACCGTCAGTGTCAATTCGCCGAATTCCAGCTTGTCTTCGACGATGGCGTCGCCGAGCTTTTCGGCGAGTCGGGTTTTGAGTGTGGTCAGTTTATTGCTCATGAATCCCCGGCTAGCGCGCAATGGTGTTGGTGCGGCGAATTTTTTCCTGCAACTGGATAATGCCGTAGATCAGCGCCTCCGCCGTGGGCGGGCAGCCTGGCACATAGATATCCACCGGCACGATGCGGTCGCAGCCGCGAACCACGGAATAGGAATAGTGGTAATAGCCGCCGCCATTGGCGCAGGAACCCATCGAAATCACCCAGCGCGGCTCGGGCATCTGGTCGTAGACCTTGCGCAGCGCGCCGGCCATCTTGTTGGTCAGCGTGCCGGCGACGATCATGACATCCGACTGTCTCGGCGTAGCGCGAAAGATCCCGGCGCCAAAACGATCCAGGTCATAACGCGAAGCCGCCGCGTGCATCATCTCCACCGCGCAGCAGGCCAGACCAAACGTCATGGGCCACAGCGAACCGGTTCGCGCCCAGTTGATCAACTTGTCCGCCGAGGTCGTGACAAACCCTTCTTCGAGCAGGCCTTCTATTCCCATTCCAGAGCCCCCTTGCGCCATTCATAGATGAATCCGATGATCAGAATCCCGAGAAATACCGCCATGGAAATCAGTCCGAACAGGCCGATTTCATCGAGCACCACGGCCCACGGGAACAAAAACGCGATTTCGAGATCGAAGATGATGAAGAGAATGGCTACCAGATAGTAGCGAACATCGAATTTCATGCGCGCGTCTTCGAAAGCCTCGAAGCCACACTCGTAGGGAGAATTTTTCGCGGGATCGGGACGACTGGGACCGATCAAGCGTCCCGCGTTCAGCGCCGCCACGCCGATAAACAGACCGAGCCCGAGAAAGATCAGGATCGGAAGGTACTGCTCTAGCAAACCACGAACCTCCTTTGGATTGGCGTCCACAGACCGAGCCAAGAACGCATCATCGTATACGTCATGCGGCAAGAAGTCTCTTGCGGGCAGGAAGTATAAGGGCTTTACGCGCTTGTTTGGATCAAAACTTTTTTATTGACCTATTCGCTGGCGCCGGGCCAGCCCAACAGATCGTCCGGCTTCTGCGACCGGAACAATCGAAACGCCGACTCGTCGAACGCTTCGTAATTTCAATTATGGTGCCGATGGCCGGAGTCGAACCGGCACGGCTCTCGCCACTACCCCCTCAAGATAGCGTGTCTACCAATTCCACCACATCGGCTTGATCTGTATCGGAGCTACTCCGGAATATCCTTGGGCGTTTCTCCGGAAGAAGCCTTTCCTTCGGCAACCGGCGCTTCAGGGATATCGCCCGGAGCCGAGACGCCATTTTCAGGCTGGTCAGCCGCCGCCGGTTGATCACTGTTTTCACCAGCGGCGGGAACCTCCCGGGCTGGCGCGGCAGACTCGGAAGTCGTCTCGATCTTGTCGATAATACTCGTGGCCTGCTCCCGGTGGGCGACAATATAAGCCAGCGCCAGGCAATTGATAAAAAAGGCCGTCGCCAGAATCGCCGTGGTGCGGCTCAGAAAATTCGCCGCGCCGCGAGCGCCAAAAACCGTTCCCGACGCGCCGCTTCCAAAAGCGGCCCCCGCGTCGGCTCCCTTGCCATGCTGCATCAGAATCAGCGTGATCAGGGCCGCCGACAGCACCACTTCGGAAATCAGCAATACCGTATAAACCATAAAACAACTCTATTGGTTGGCTGCTGTGCAAATACCCAGAAAATCCTCGGCCTTCAGCGAAGCGCCGCCGATCAGACCGCCATCAATATCCGGCTTGCCAAACAGCTCGACCGCGTTGTCGGGCTTGACGCTGCCTCCGTAAAGAATCTGAACCTTCTCCGCAACGCCGGCATTCAGCCCGGCAACGCGACCGCGAATAAATTCATGCACCGCCTGCGCCTGCTCTGGCGTCGCCGTCTTCCCGGTGCCAATCGCCCAAACCGGCTCGTAGGCGATTACCGCGTTCTCCAGCGCCTCAACGCCGCTCAGCGCAATCACCGCATCCAGCTGCCGGGCCACCACGCTTTCGGTGATATCCTGCTCGCGCTCCTCCAGGGTCTCGCCAACGCACAGAATCGGCGTCAATCCGCCGGCCTGGGCCGCGGCGAATTTGCGCGCGGTGAACTCGTCGTCCTCGCAATACAGCGCCCGGCGCTCCGAATGCCCGACAATTACATACCGGCAACCGAACTCCTTCAACATCGGCGCGGATACCTCGCCGGTGAACGCCCCGCTGACCTGATCGCTTACATCCTGGGCGCCCAGGCTGACCGCCGAACCCGCCAGCAGACCCTGCGCCTGCGCGAGATAGGGATAGGGAGGACAAACCGCGACATCGGCGGCCTGAACCTGATCCATGCCGGCCAGCACTCCGCCAATCAGTTTTTCAGTATCGGCAAGCGAACCATTGAGCTTCCAGTTGCCGGCCACCAAAATCTTTCTCATGCGGTGTCTCCCTGATCAAGAGCTAAACAAAGCACGGAAGCTTACCGGTCGAAGGCCGATAAATCAACAACTCTCCCGACAATAAAAATCCGCATTTTATACCTCTCGCGTTCAAGAATACCCCATTCAGGACGCGTAGGTTTTCGTCGAGAGCAAGGCGTAAAAACGCAGGCATAGTGGCGCTATGGCAAGTTTTTACAACGCAGCTATCGGCGAAAAGATGCGTGGCCTGGATGGGGTATTCTTGATCGCGAGAGGTATAACGACGGCAAACCGGCTCCCGCCGGCCTATCCCTCGACGGGCTCAAGCGCCTGCCCGCAGCGCCGACAATGGTAGACAGCCTCGCCGCGCAGGTAGCGATAGTGGCGGGTTGCGGTGAGTGGAACAACGCCG
The DNA here is from genome assembly GCA_011330835.1 of Gammaproteobacteria bacterium. Lineage (GTDB taxonomy): Bacteria > Pseudomonadota > Gammaproteobacteria > UWMA-0217 > UWMA-0217 > HyVt-560. The sequence continues at coordinate 3,984 of DRPO01000351.1, forward strand.
CAGCGGCAACGATAGTCGAAACGGCGCTGGCGGCGGATGGGCAGACCGCCGAGATCGGCGCGGTGAGTCGCCGAGGGGTTGTCGATGCCGAACAGGGCCATGATGCGCCGCCATTCCGGGCCATGCGGCTTGACGCGCTGGCGCGGGTGCAGGCAATCGACGATAAAATGAGCGACTTCGTGCGGCACCGTGTTGTCGATACCTTCCGTAAAGAACCGGGCGAACAGCCAGGGGTTGTAGCGGATGCTGCGCTGGCGACCGCGCCGGACGTAGTAGCCCCAGGCGCGGCCAGAGACATCGAAACGAATTTCCAGCTCGGGAAAACTTTGGTTCAGCGCCCGACTGGCGAAACGGATCCGTTCGCGAGTCGCGTCCACGACCCGCCGCGCCTGGTCATCGGTCAGAATGGGGAGGCTGCTCACGCCCGGGGATCAATAGCGATTCAGCGGCATCAATACCCGCCCCCGACCATAGTCGATCAGCACGCCGGTAGGCAGGATTTTTTCGATCCTGAAATTCGAGCCGGGCAGCGTGTCCCCTTCCCCATAGCGTTGCATGTTGATCAGCGTAAACCGTTTTTCCGGCTCATCGCTGTAGACATGCGCGTTGATCTCGAAAGCGGCCAACTTGGCGCGGATGTCATCGGGCGCTTCCTCCAGGCTTGGGGCCGTCTCCCCGGTATCGGTCGGCGACGCGACGACGGGCGCCGACGCGCGCGGCTTTTCCGGAGTGGTCGCGACCGCTGGCGCGGCGACCGGCTGCGTTGTTGGCGCGCTGACGGCTGGGGGCTCCGGCTTCTTTCTTGGGGGATGCAGGGTTTCGGCGGCCAATCGCCGCTTGGGCAATGGTGGCGCGCCCGCTGGCGGCGACGCTGGCGGGCGGGACGGCTCCGGGCGAGGCTTGGGCGCTGGTCGAGACATCGGCGCCGGACGACGCATGCCGAGACGCGATGACGCGGCGGGCGTTGCCGCTGGCGGCGCAGGTTGCGGGGCGCGCGCGGGGGCGGGCCGCGTTTTCGCGGCTGGAACGGCGGCTGGCTCGGGAGAAGCGGACTGACGGGACATCGCCAGCCAGGCCACCACCAGCGCATTGATCAGCAACAGCGCGCCTATCACGATCCACAGCCACTTCGAGCGTGGCCTTGGCTGCGGCGAGTAGCTGCCCAGCGTGACGGCGCCGGCTTTCTCCTGGCGTTCGCCTTCCGAGCGTTTCAATGCGTCGAGAATCAGGGACATCGAACAACCTATTCCGTCAGTACCGGGATATTGGCCCCGCCGTTGCGCGACGCGACTTGCAGCTTGATCAGCGTTTTCTCGCCGGCGATGCCGTCGGGCGTCAAGCCGTGGCTGGCCTGGAACTGCTTGACGCGTTGCCTGAGCGCTTCGTCATAGCGATTATTGTAGTCCCCCTCGGGCCGGGAGACGCCCTCGGCCAGATCGAGCTGTCGCCGGAGCCAGACGACCGTGGGGCCAGTGGAGCCGGGCAGGATGACGCGTCGGTTTTCCGGAGGCGAGCGCCAGATGACCAGATAGGCGTTTTTCCAGTAGGACTTCAGATCGGGCCGGGCGATAAAGTAAGTCTCGCCGGCGATATCCACGGTCAACTGGTCGTCATCCCGGGCAAGCAACGCGACCTGATAAAGCTGACCGCCGTGGGCGGTGAGCTCCAGCACCGCCGGCAGATTATAGTCGAACACTTCGGACAACTTGCCCTCCGCGTAAAGACATTGCATGCCGGCCTTTTTCGCCCGCTCGCAAGCCGTCTTGCCGCTGTATTTCGAGAAATCCAGCCCCCAGGCCTCGAATAACGACCGGAAAGCCGTGTTCGTGTTGGCGTTCAGCGTCAGACGGGACTCCAGCTCCGGTCCGGAAAGCACCTGTATGGCGTTGTTCAGGTCCGGCGTTACGGTCGCCTTGACCTCTTCCGGCGGACTGGTCGCCGGGGCGGAAGGGCTATCGACATGCTCAACCGTCTCGGCCTTGTCTATCGGTTCCGGATCTGGACTGGAGTCGCCGCGATCCCACAATGTCAGACCGCCCGCCACCAGGCCAAGAAGCGCCAGCGCGCCCAGGATCCAGGGCAAGGGATTCCGGCGCGATAGCGAAAGGGATTGCGGATTGTAAACTTCGTCGGCGGCGCGACTCAGCAGGCCGGAATCAACGACTTCCTTTCTCTGGCCGTAAGCCCCGGTCAGGGCCCGGTCGCAGATCAGGTTCATGATCCTCGGGACGCCTTCGGAAATCTGATGCAGCTTCTTGATCGCACGCGGCTTGAACAGCTTGCGCGGCGCGCCGGCGATCTTGAGGCGGTGCTCCACATAGGCCCTGGTTTCTGACAGCGACAGCGGCTCCAGGTGATAGCGCGCGGTGATCCGCTGGTTGAGTTGGCGGAGCTCGGGGCGCGCGAGGATATCCTTGAGCTCGGGCTGGCCGATCAGGATGATCTTCAGCAGCTTTTCGGAGCTGGTTTCCAGGTTCGTCAGCAGACGGATCTGTTCCAGCGTTTCAGCGTTCAGGTTCTGCGCCTCGTCGATGATGACCACGGCGCGGTCGCCGGCGGCGTGCACCTCCAGCAGCCACTGATTGATGGTGTCGATCAGCTGCTTGCGGCTGTCGCTGTTGCGATCGTAGGGGATCTTGAACTCGTCGCAAATGCTCGCCAGCAGCTCCACCGGGGTTTGCAGC
>DRPO01000352.1 GCA_011330835.1 Gammaproteobacteria bacterium
CCATTACCGATGTCAACGAAACGCCAGTAGGCGCGATCAGCGATACCGATAATGGCGCTGATACCGTTGCGGAGAACGCCGCGATTGGCGCGGTCGTTGGCGTTACCGCCCAGGCTTCCGATCCCGACGGTACGGATGCGGTGACTTACAGCCTGAGCGATGACGCGGGCGGACTGTTCGGCATCGACAGCCATACCGGCGTGGTCACCGTTGCCGGCGCGCTCGACGCCGAAACCGCGATATCGCACTCCATTACGGTGACGGCGACTTCGAGCGATGGCTCGACCAGCCGCCATCGCTATACGATTACCGTCACCGATGTCGATGAATTCGATGTCGGGCCGATCACCGACGCCGATGCTTCCGAGTCGACCGTCGCCGAGAATGCGGCGGTTGGTTCCACCGTGGGCATTACCGCTTCCGCTTCCGACGCCGATGTGACGGATGGCGTGACCTATTCCCTCTCCGATGACGCCGGCGGACTGTTCGCCATTGACGCCAACACGGGCGTGGTGACGATTGCCTCGTCGCTGGATTACGAGGCCGCCGCTTCGCACGCGATCACGGTGCGGGCCACATCGGATGATGGCAGCGCGAACAGCGCGATCTTTACGATTACCGTCTCGGATGTGAACGACAACGCCCCGGTCGTCACGCCCGGCCAGATACTTTCGGTGGATGAAAATTCAGCCAGCTCGACCGTCGTTGGAACAGTCGCCGCGACCGACAGCGACAGCGCCGCCACGCTGCAAGGCTGGCAAATCAGCGGCGGCAGCGGCCAGGGCGCGTTCGCAATCGACCCCGACACCGGAGCGATCACGGTCGCCGACCCGAACGCGCTGAACCATGAGACCAACCCGTCCTTCACGCTGCAAGTCAGCGTCTCCGATGGAACCTGGCGCTCGGCGACGGAAACCGTCACCGTACAGCTCAACGATCTCAATGAACTACCGTCGGCGGTCGATAACAGTATTTCGACAACCGAAGACACGCCGGTAGTCATCGAAAACGTGATGGCCAATGACGGCGTGGCCGACGGCGCCAACCGGATCGCGACATTCCAGGATGTCAGCGACCAGGGCGGACAGGTCACCGACTTGGGCAATGGCGCGTTTCGCTATCAGCCGCCGAAAGATTTCAATGGCGTGGACGCCTTCACCTACACCATCGCCGACGCCAATGGCGACCTTTCCCAGGCGACCGTCACGCTACTGATCACGGCTGAAAATGACGCGCCGGTCGCCGAAGCCGATGAGTTTCTCGTCGAAGAGGATCAGACGCTGTTCATTGCCGTCGCCGACCTGCTGGCGAACGACAGCGACGTGGATGGAGATACACTGACGGTGCAGATAGAAAACGGCCCCGCCCACGGCCTGTTGAACACGCAACCCGACGGCAGTTTTGCCTACACGCCTGACGCCGATTTCACCGGCGTCGACCACCTGCGCTACAGCGTCAGCGATGGCGACGCCATTTCGCAATCGGTCGATGTCGTCATCCGCGTCGCCCCCGTCAACGACGCGCCCGTCGCCCAGGACGGCGAGATCCGCTTCGACGAAGATTCACGCTACGCGCTGCAAGTCTCCGACTTCCAGTTCTCGGATACCGATGGCGACGCGTTGGCGGGCGTGGAAATCGAGACGCCGCCCGGAGCCGGGGAATTGCGCCTGGATGGCAAAGCCGTGAGCGACAAGACCTTTGTCTCCACCGAAGATCTCGCCGCCGGCAAGCTGACCTACCAGCCCGAGGAAAACGCCTGGGGCGATGACTACGCCGAGCTGTCGTTCCGCGTTTTCGACGGCCAGGAAATGAGCATTGCCGAGGCCCGGCTGACCATCAACGTCAACCCGGTCAACGACGCCCCGATCCTCAGCGTGATCGACTCGATGGATATCCAGAACACCGGCCAGGCGGCGCCATTGTCCAAGTTCGCCGATCACATCGCCTCGATCAGCAGCGCCGACTCGGAGCAGGAAATCCAGATCATCGAAATCAGCGTCCAGGGCGGCGCGCTGTCCGTCCCTGAAAATCCCGACGTGGAAATCACGGGCAACAACACCAGCACGATTACCCTGGTCGGCGACATCAGGCGACTGAACGGCGTACTGAGCGAACTGATCTTCCGGCCCGAGGCAGGTTTTCATGGCGAGACCACGCTCACCATCCGCGCGGGCGACTACCAGCCGGGGGCCACTGAATTCTCCGAAACCGCCAGCATCGCCTTGAAGGTCGAACAGGCGGCGGGGCGTCGGGACGCCATTCTGCCTCCCGACGACCATGCCGAGACGGCCCGCGAGTCGCTCCCCGCCGCCCCCGCCCTCGCCGTGAGCGTCAGCCGGGAAGCGCCGGGAAGATTGACCCTGCCGCCTGAAATCGGCCCCGTGAACAAGGTGGACGCCCCCCATCAGGACGAGCACGCCGTACTCCACACCGAAGTCAGGCGACTGACGCCACGTTACCTGGAACAGCCCGCCACCGAGCCCGAACAAATCTCAACCGTGGATTTCGGATTATTGAAGAAACTGCTCGTCAGGGCGCAGCGCCAGATGTTCGACATGGCGTCGGAGAATCCCGAGGAAACCCGCGACATCAGAATCCTGCCCCTGTCGCTGGACGCCAACGGAGCCGGGCTGCTGAACGATGCCGACCAGACGACCCGGATCACCATCGACGCGCTGGAGTTCGGAACCATCGGCCTGACCATTGGGACCATACTCTGGCTGCTGCGCAGTGGAGGCCTGTTGTCGTCGCTGCTGCTGACCTATCCGGTGTGGCGGAATATCGATCCACTGCCGGTTTTTTCGCGGGGAGAACAGAAGGACTGAGGAAAAACGGGGATCTCCAGATTGGCGAGACGGCGCAAATTCGGTGCGTCACGCAGGCTGTAGGGTGGATCAAGGAGCGAAGCGACGGATCCACCGAATACACCCGTAAAACGGTGGATCCGCTTCGCTTGATCCACCCTACCCAGTTCGATGAGCCACGCCAATTAAACGGTATTGGGGGATCGCGCACGCAGCGCCGGGCGCTGGAAGAGAAAATGGATAAAAAAACACTATCACGGAAGAAGCGCAACGTCAGCCAGCGTCCGAGGATCGAGGAGGTCGAGCCCAGAATCCTCTACTCGGCGGATTTCGCGCCGGCGGTCATCGACGACCCGCTGGCGAGCGCCGGGTTGCCGGCCGAGGCGCGGCTGGTCGACGCCGCGCCGGACGCTTTTCCGGCTGTCGCGCCCGAGGACATTCTGATCGTGGAGGCGGAGGACAACGCCAGCTCAACCACCCGCCACGAACTGGTCATCGTCGATACCGCCACACCCGACTACCAGCAACTGGTCGATGACATTCTCTCCCGCGATCCAGAAGGCGGCCAAATCGACGTGGCGCTGCTCGACCCGTCCCGCGATGGCGTCGACCAACTGGGGGAAATACTCTCCGGTTACGCCGATCTCGATGCGGTGCATATTGTTTCTCACGGCGAGGCGGGCGCGGTGTCGCTGGGCAACGCCACGCTCGACAGCGCCGCCTTGCGGGAGCAGTCCGACGCGATCTCCGGCTGGGGCGACGCTCTCAACGCCGATGGCGATTTGCTGATCTACGGCTGCAATCTCGCGGCGAGCGACGCAGGCAAGCAACTGGTCGATACCCTCGCCAGTCTGACGCGGGCCGACGTCACCGCGTCGGACGACCCGACCAGCAACGCGGCGCGCGGCGGCGACTGGGATCTCGAATACCAGAGCGGCCAGATCGAATCGACGGTGGCTTTCTCCACCGCCCTCCGGCAACAGTGGAACGGCGTGCTGGCCGCCGAACTGACGCCCGGCTTGGACGTTCAGGTCAACACCACCGATGGCGGCAACGCCCAGATTCTCTCCGCCGATGGCAAGGGCGGCGCCCGGGCGACGGCGATGGACGCCTCGGGCAACACTGTCATCGTCTGGTCGCAGCAGAACGCGGACGGAAGCTGGGACGTGAAAGGGCAACGCTTCGACGCTGGCGGCGCGGCCCAGGGCAGCGAGTTCACCATCAACCCAACGACGCCGGGCAACCAGCAATACGCCAGCGTCGCAATGGATGACGCCGGCAATTTCGTCGTCGTCTGGCAAGGGGCCGGCGCCGGAGACAGCGACGGCATTTTCGCCCGGCGTTTCGACAGCAACGGCAACGCCATCGGCGGCGAAATCCTGGTCAATACCACCACGACCGGCGGCCAGACCAGCGCCGATATCGATATGGACCGGACCACCGGCGATTTCATCATCGTCTGGGACGGGGAAGGCGCCGGCGACGCCAACGGCGTTTTCTTTCGTCGCTTCGACAGCAGCGGAACCGCCATCGACCCCATCGAAATGCTGGCCCACGCAGCGACGGCGGACGCCGGCAAACCGGAAATCGACCCGGTGGTCGCGTATCTCAGCGGCGGCAAGTTCGTGGTCGGCTGGGAAGTCGATGGCGACGACAAGATTTTCTTTCAGCGCTTTTACAGCAACGGCAATACCTACGGCGGCAAGACCCAGATCGACGGCATGTTTTCCACCAGCGCGGGACTCTCCATCGACGCCGACGCCTCGGGCAACTTCGTGTTCGCCTACATGCAGGAGGGCCTCGGCTCGGCGGTCTATGCGCGCGGCTTCACGGAAAGCGGCGGCGACCTCTTCAACAATGGAAACCTGCTCAACATCTGGGAAAACGTGGCCGCCGGCGCGGTCAATCCCTCGGTCGCCATGGCCGCCGATGGCCGCATCGTCGTCAGCTATCAGACCGCCGCCTCCAACGGCGATATTCGCGCCGCCATCCTCGACCCGACCGGCGCGACGATCAACGACATCACGGTCGATTTCTACAAAACCGGCGCCCAGGGCTCGCCATCGGTTTCCCTGCTCGACGCCGACAATTTCATCGTCGCCTGGAGCGGACAGAGCGGCGCCGACAGCGAAGGCGTCGCCGCCCGCCAATTCAACCAGCGGCACCAGATCACCGTCGACACCACGCTCGACGCCATCGACGGCGATGTATCGTCAATAGAAAACCTGTGGCTGGACCGGGGCGGCGACGGCGTCATCTCCCTGGCCGAGGCCATCACCGCCGCCAACAACACCGCCAACAGCGCGGTGACGGACACAATCTATTTCGACATTCCCGGCAGCGGCCCCCATGTCATCTCCCTGAACGCCGAACTGCCCGACATCAAGGACACGATCATCATCGACGGCGCGTCGGAGCCCGACTTCAACGGCGCGCCCGTCGTCGAGATCGACGGCAGCGGCCTGGGCGATATCAACGGCCTGAAATTCACCAAGGGTTTTGGCTACAGCAGCGAATTCAGCCTCGTCAGGGGGCTGTCCATTACCGGCTTCAATGGCGCGACCAATGGCATGGCCATCTCGGTCACCGGCCCGAAACGGCTGGTGATCCAGGGGAGCTATCTGGGCCTGAAAACCGATGGCGCAACCGCCGCCGGCAACCGCGTTGGCGTCGGCATCCACGGCAACACCGACGACGCGCTGATCGGCGGAGCCGGCAATGGCGAGGGCAACGTGATCTCCGGCAACCAGATCGGCGTCAGCGTCAGCGATTCGGGAACCAGCAACAACTACATCATCGGCAACAA
>DRPO01000353.1 GCA_011330835.1 Gammaproteobacteria bacterium
CCGCCGGCGCGGGGTTCGGTCGGTACATCATCATTTGGGGCGTACTGTTTCTGGTCTTGATCGCCTTGACGGGGCTGTTCTTCTGGCAGGGCAACAAGTATGACCGGATCGACCGCGAGACCACGGATCTGGCGTCGGATCTTCGATTGATGTCTCAACAAATGACGACCCAGGCGCTGTCCGCCGCGCAGGGTCAGCAGCAGTCCTTCTTGCTGCTCAAGCAACTCAAGAGCAGTTTCTCCGGCAAGCTGAAAAAGCTGAGCCTGGGCGACGCGGATAATGGCATCCCGCCCTTTCCCCTGGAGCTGGCCCCCGAGCTGGACAAGGTCAACGAGCGCTGGAAGCCGTTTTCATCCGAGCTCGACGCGGTGCTCAACAGTCGGGGGGCGGTTGTAGCGGCCAAAGAGGCCGCCCGCGTCGCTCAGGACAAGCTGCCCAAACTGCTGAGCGATGTCGAGGCCGTGGCCGAGTCGATCCGCAAGAATCGGCCCGGCAATGGTCGGCAGATCTACCACGCGACGCGGCAGATCGCCATCGCCCAGCGAATCAGCAACAGCTTCGCCAGTCTGCAAAACGGCAGCCGCGAAGCGCTGGAAGTGGCCGACCAGCTCCAGCGCGACACCGAAGAATTCAGCCGGGTGCTCGACGGCATGCTGCGAGGCGGCAAGAGCGGAATCTCGCCGGTTACCGATAGTGAGACGCGCGAGGTCTTGACCCGATTGGTTTCCCACTTCGGCGAAGTGGCGGACAAGGCCAGCCTGCTGGTGGACGCCGCGCCCGCCTTGTTCGAGGTCAAGAACGTCGCGGCCCGCCTCGAACGCGATGGCAGCGATCTCTATGATTCCGTCAGCCGGGTTGAGCTGGCGCTCAAGGAGCGGGGGCGCGCCAACGACCTGTGGGTGACCTGGGGCTTTGTCTTCGGCGCGCTGGCGCTGCTGGCCTTCCTGTTTCTGCTGGCGGGCTTCTATCGCAACACCCGTCAGCAGCTGGCGGATTCCGAGCGTGAAAACGAGGAAAACCAGCAGGCGATCATGACCATGCTGGATGAAATGTCGACGCTGGCCGATGGCGACCTGACGGTGCAGGCGACGGTTACGCAAAACATTACCGGCGCGATCGCCGACTCGGTCAACTACGCCGTCAATGCCTTGAGGTCGCTGGTCGTGACCATCAACCAGGCGGCGTCGAACGTGGCCAAGACAGCGCGCAAGACGCGCGATACCACGCTCAAGCTGTCGGAGGCCAGTGAACAGCAGGCCCGCAAGATCGTCGCCGCGTCCGACTCGGTCAGCGACCTGGCGCACTCCATCTCCAAGGTGTCGCGCAGCGCCGAAGTGTCGGCGCGGGTGGCGGACCAATCGGTCAGCATCGCGCGCAAGGGAGTGGCCACGGTACAACGGACCATGGAAGGCATGGATGCGATCCGGCAGAACATCCAGGAAACCTCCAAGCGCATCAAGCGGCTGGGCGAAAGCTCCCAGGAGATTGGCGATATCGTCGGACTGATCACCGATATTGCCGACCAGACCAACATCCTCGCGCTGAACGCCGCGATCCAGGCGTCGTCGGCCGGCGAGGACGGTCGCGGATTCGCCGTGGTGGCGGACGAGGTGCAACGCTTGGCCGGTCGCGCCGCTTCCGCGAGCAAGCAGATCGAAACGCTGGTCAAGACCATCCAGACGGACACCAACGAAGCCATCCAGTCGATGGAAAAGAGCACCTCGGAAGTGGTCAACGGCGCCCGGCAGTCCGAGGAGGCGGGCAGCGCGCTGGCCGAGATCGAGAAAGTCTCCATCCAGCTGGCCGAGTTGATCAAGGGGATCTCCGAGGAGGCCAGCGAGCAAGCCATCGTTTCCAGCGTGGTTGGCGAGGCCATGACCTCGATCCAGTCCATTACCCGGCAGACGGTGGAAACCACCCGGGCCACGGCGGGCGCGGTGGGACAGCTCGTCGAGCAGGCCGCGGAACTGCGCCGCGCCGCCGAAGGCTTCAAGCTGCCGGGGCAGGAAGGCAAGCCCAATGAGCCGGTCAAGGTCGAGCCGGTGCTGGATCTCGATGATGAGCTGGAAGACTTTCTGGTGACCTGACGACTTGTTCCGCCGCTTTATGGATGGATTCTCTCTAATTTTGCAGGATGCGCGCTGATCCAGGCATGGATCGCTCATGATAACAGTATGAACAAACAGAATTCACACGGGTTCAACGCCCTGGCCTGGGTCAAGCACGAAATTGACCATTCCCTGGATCAGGCGAGAAACGCCATCAACGCTTACGCCGCCGATCCCGAACAGCGTCAGCATCTTTCGCGGGCGCTGTCGCTGTTGCGCGATGTGCAGGGCACGCTGGATGTCGCCGAGCTGGAAGGCGCCGCGATGCTCGCCAATGAATCGCTGGAGGTGGTCAAGGCGCTGGAGGAGGGAGCGGTTTCCCATGTCGAGGAGGCCTGCAAGCATGTGATCCGCGCGCTGATCCAGTTGCCGGATTATCTCGACTATGTACAGACCGGCCAGGAAGACACGCCGCTGGTGCTGGTATCGGTCGTCAATGACCTGCGGGCCGTGCGCAAGGCCGATTTCATTACGGATGGGCTGGGCGATATCAAGGGGCTGGAAGGCGACGCCCGGTTGCTCGATCGCCAGCCGCATTCCGGCGAGGATCTGCGCAGCATCGCCGAACTCACCCGGCTGGTTTTCGAACTCGGCTTGCTGGGCTGGTATCGCAACAGCAATGTACAGGAAAGCCTGGGCAAGATGGCGCTGGTTTGCCGGCGGTTGCGGCTGGCCTCGAACCACCGCGCCAGTCGGCGTCTGTGGTGGACCGCCGAAGCGCTGACCGAGGCCTTGCAGACCGAACGCCTGGAAAGCTCGGACGCCATCAAGACCTTGCTGGGCCGGGTCGACCGCGAGATCAAGCGGCTGTTCAAGGTCGGGGAAGATGCGTTCTCGGCCACCATCCCGCTCGATCTGGTCAAGAGTCTGCTGTATTACATCGCGGTCTCCAAACCGGGGAATGCGGTTGTCGACGAGGTGCGCGCCGCCTATTTTCTGGACGAGGAGATTCCCGCGGAATCCCTGGAGGGCTATCAGGAAGCGCTCAGCGGCCACAACCAGACGCTGCGGCGTTCGGTGGCCATGTCGCTGACCGAGGATCTCGACGAGATCAAGGAGCACCTGGCGAATTTCGCGCTGGAAGCCAAACCGTCTCTGGAACAGATGGACGTGCTCATTGCCTTGTTTGGCCGGCTGAAGGATACCTTCGAGACGCTGGCCCAGACGCCGGAAGCGGCGCGCGCCGAGGAGGTTCGGTCCATGTTGAGCGAGCTTCGCGCCGAGAGCCGGTTCCCCGACAAGGATGCGCTCGAATCCATTGCGCGCTCATTGATCGAGTTTGAACATTCGTCCGGGCGATTTGGCGTCAAATGTCGAGGCGCCGCGGGCGATGACTCGGGGGCCGCGCCCGTCGTTCAGCCTTCGGACGATTGCTTTCGCGAAGTGCGCAGCGTGGTCATCAAGGAAGTGCTCGACGACATCAATCATTGCAAGGCGCGGATTCAGCGTTACGCCAATGGCCAATGTCCAATCAGCGAACTGGACGATACCCTGGCCTATTTTTCCCGCGTGGCGGGCGTCATGGCGCTGTTGTCGCTGGATGGCGCCGGCGAACTGGTCTCGGGCATCCACGACTATCTCGCCAAGGCCATGGAGACCGGTTCGGATCTCAATGGCAGCCAGCTTGATTACCTGGCGGAAACGATCGCGGCGGTAGAGGTCTTTCTGGAAATCCTCGACGCCAGCCATATTGAGCAGCCGAGCTTTATCGAAACGGGCATGGCTTCGCTGAATATACTCCAGGCTGTCCAGGCCGAACCGGCGGAAATGGATGAGAGCACCGCATTTTTGGCGGACATTCCGGATATGGAAGAGGCCGATCTTTCCGACGACTCGTTGACCGAGCCAGAAGTCGAGGAGCCTTCCGAGCCCGCGCTCGAGATTTCCGGCGAGGGAGAGCGCGGCACGGTTATCGAAACGGCTCAGGTGGAGGAGATCAAGCTTGAAGGCGCCGAAATGCCCGCGCTGGTCAGGATGCCCGAAGCCGAAGGCGGTGAAGCGCCCGCGGAGACGGGGGAATCCATTCCAGAAGTTCGGCTCGATGAGTCCGGGGGCGTCGAGGCCATGGAAGCCAGCTCCGAAAACAGCGTTCCGGAAAACGAGGAGCCTGTCGCCGCCCGGGAAGACGACATCGCGACGGGCGTCAGTCTGCTGACCGAAGGCTCCATGCCCATCCCGGATATTGGCGAATTGCCCGAATTTCAGCCGCCAACCGATCTCACGTTGGTCACCAGCGAGACGGAAGGCGAGGAGCCTCCCGCGTCATCATCCCCCAGTGGCGTGATTGGCGAAAGCCTGGTCGAAATGCCGGCTCTCGATACCGATTTGCTTGATTCCCTGGAAGATCAGGGCGAGAGTTTCGAGGCTTCCGAACTCATCGATCTGCATGAGCTGGCGGCGACGCTGACCGACAGCGATGGCGGAGTGACCGATTTCGAGTTCGACGAGTCGTTGATCGATTCCCTGCAGGAGGAGCCGCTCGACGATGTTCCCGAACTGGGGCTGGGTTCGTCCGGGCAGCCCGCCAGTTCCCCGCTCGCCGAACCCTCTCCCGTGGCGTCGGAAGGCGGTCCCGAAGCCTTTCGGGATCTCGAAGTCATGGACGAGACCACCGACAGCGAGATCTATCAGATTTTCCTCGATGAATTCAGCGAGGAAATCGAGGCGCTCGAAGAAAACTATCCGCGCTGGATGGCCGATCCTTCCGACGAGGATGCGCTCGTGCAGTCGCGCCGGTCTTTTCACACCATCAAGGGCAGTGGCCGGCTGATCGGCGCCCAGATCGTTGGGGAATTCGCGTGGATTCACGAACGGATTCTGAACCAGGTCATTGACAAGACGCTGGAACCGATTCCGGAGGTCGTGTCCTGCGTACGGGAAGGCGTGGCTCTGCTGCCGCGTTTGGCCCGTCAGTTGCAGCAACGCGAGCGGCCGGATCAGGCAGTGAACCAGCACGTCGCCTGGGCGGAACGCGTAGCCAGCGGCAAGCTGACCGAGGGGTGGTCGGAACAGGAAGCGGTGTCCGAACCCTCTGTCGCCATGCCGCCCGAAGAGCTGATGGCGGTCGAGGCCTTGCCCACAATGACAGCCATCGAGCCTATCGATGCGACGCTGGAAGAACTGGAACAGTCCTTCGAATTCGAGCCGGAATTGATGGATGTTTTCGTCGCCGACGCGCGGCGCAATCTGGAAATCGTTGGCGAGCGCATCCCCGAAGCGGGTTCCGCCTCCTCCTGGCAGCCGGCCGAATCTCTGCTGATTGCCGTGCATACCCTGAATGGCAGCGCCCGAACCGCTGGCATCGACGAAATCTCCGCGCCATTCGCCGGTTGCGAAGCGTACCTCCGCAACAAGCAGGAACGTGAAATCCCGTTGGACGAGGAAGACGCGACCGCGCTGCGATCCCTCGTCGCCCATGGCCGACAGGTTCTCGAAGAGATCGAACAACAGGTTCCGCGTTCCTCCAGTTTGGCGCTGGAGAAGATCTTCGAAGCGCGCATCGCCGCGCTGGCCGCGGCGCCCGAGCAGGCGAAAGCCGAGCAGGCAGAAGCCGAGCAGGCAGAAGCCGAGCAGGCAGAAGCCGAGCAGGCAGAAGCCGAGCAGGCAGAAGCCGAGCAGGCAGAAGCCGAGC
>DRPO01000354.1 GCA_011330835.1 Gammaproteobacteria bacterium
ACCCCATTTAGGGTGCGTAGGTTTTCGTCGAGAGCAAGGCGTGAAAACGCAGGCATAGTGGGGCTATGGCAAGTTTTTACAACGCAGCTATCGGCGAAAAGATGCGCGCCCTAAATGGGGTATTCTTGATCGCAAGAGGTATATAACACGCTGTCGACACCGTTCTCAATTCCCGAGTATTTAGCTTGGTTATTTCCCTTTTGGCATGGATTGTCACACTCTTCGAGAGGGCTCCTATCGCAAGAGGTCATCATGGCGGAACCATCCAGCGGGCTGATCGAAACCGTCCAGCGCAATTGCGACATTTCCGACGCTCATCATGCGGCGAACTACACGTTGTGCACCTATCTCATGAAGATGCGGGAGCTGTATCGCTGGGCGCGAGGCTTGCCGCTGGACGCCAGCCTGCCTCGCGAGGCGGTCGGGGAATGGGTTCGGGAGAGGGAAATCTACTGGGAGGAAATCGCCGAAGAGGCGTTTCAACCGATTCGCCTCGACGACGAGGCGTTCGACCCTTTCGATCAGGACGGGATCAATGCCCGCTTGCGGGATTCCGGTATGGTTTACAGCGCCGGCCTGGGGCAGGGCGCGACGCCGCATTTCTTTCTGGCGGAATTGCATGAGCGGCGGGCGGTCAAGGGTTACGAGATCTGGGTATCCGGCAAGGAGCTGGCGCGCGATCTGATTTCCCCGCCCGCGATGACGCGCGACAACCAGATTTTCATGCGCCGGGAATCCATCAGAAGAACGCTTTGGGAGAGAGTGCAGGAATGGCGCTGGAACCGGTTGGACAACGCCATGGGGCGGGCGCTGAAGGCGCACGGGCTCGACGAGGCTCTCGACCCGGGTCTGGAGCGGTTGACGGATGATCAGATGAAGCTGGCGTTGTGGCATGAAATCGGCGAGGTCGAAGCGAGGCGGCTCTTGCCGGATCACTGGAGCGACTGGGTCTATCTGCTGGCCGGGACGCCGGCGGAGCTGCGTCTCAGAGCGCTGCGCGATAACCTGGCCGACGCCCTGCGAACGCTTCCGGCGCTACTGGACGATGATCCGCGCCTGCTGCATCTCTATTTCGGTTTGATGACGCCGATGCGCAAACAGCTTCAGCCCGCCCTCGTCGAGGGCTATCAGCGGTGGATCGACGGCGATGGCGGAGAAGCCATCCGGGAGGCGGCGGCGCGGGGCCGGGAACACTGGGCGGAGCGGATTGGCCATCTCGCGGCAAGCGCGCCGCCCGAAGAAGCCGACGAAGATCTCGTCAGGGAAGTCGTTGGCGCGATCGACGCCGGGGCGTTGCGTTGAGAAATCCAGGTTAGGCGGAGGTTTCGCTGATGAGCAGCGTCTCCTCGATTTCGCCGTTGGTCGAGACATGCACCGCGGTTGTTTCGGGCGCCCGGGCGAGGATATAGGCCGCCATCATGGTGGCCATTTCCCGGTTCTCCAGCTCCAGCGCGCCGAGTATCTTGTCGGCCGCGATCTTGCAACGTTGATCCCGGTCGGGGTTGTCTACCCAGTGACGACTGATCTGCCACCCCCTGTCCATGTCTGCGTCCATTTTGGAAAAGACCGGTTCCGCTTCGGCGATCATGGCGTCGGGCACATAGATCGCGATGGTTTGTTCATCAACGATGACATCGAGTTTCATGGGTGGGCGTTGTGGGTAAGAAAGCAGGCATTCTAACCGCATTCCCCCGGGATCGCGAAATTTCGGCTTGCCGGGGCGCGAAAGAATTTTGTTCAAACGACCGTTTTCTTTGTTTCAGAAATTTACATTCAGATCTTGTGGGGGATCAGGTATACTTCTCGCGTTCAAGAATACCCTGTTCAGTGTGTGCGG
>DRPO01000355.1 GCA_011330835.1 Gammaproteobacteria bacterium
ACGGCGTGGTCGGGTTGAAAACGCATACCAAGGTCATCCTGGTCGTGCGCAAGGATTACAGCGGGCTGCGGCGCTACGTGCATGTCGGCACCGGCAACTACCATTCCGGAACCGCCCGCCAGTATGTCGATCTGGGACTTTTGACCTGCGACCCGGTGATCGCTCAGGACGTCACCGAATTGTTCAATTATCTGACGGGTTATTCACCGCCGCCGCGCTATCGCAAGATCCTGGCCGCGCCCAATGCGCTGAAAAAACCGATTCTCGAAAAGATCACGCGGGAAATCGAACACTGCAAAAAAGGCAATCCCGGCTTGATTCAATTCAAAACCAACGCGCTCGAAGACGCGGACGTCGCTCGCGCGTTGTACAAGGCCAGCATGGCCGGCGTCAGGGTCGAACTGATCGTGCGCGACACCTGCCGATTGCGCCCCGGCATTCCCGGTCTCAGCGACAATATCTGCGTCGTCAGCATCGTTGGCCGGTTCCTGGAGCATGCGCGAATATTCTATTTTCACAACAACGGCGACGAGGAATATTACATCGGCTCCGCCGACCTGATGCGCCGCAATCTCGAACACCGCGTCGAGCTGGTCGCGCCCGTGGAGGACGCCAACCTTCGCCAGGATCTGCGCATCATTCTCGACACCCAACTCGAAGACCAGCGCAGCGCCTGGGACATGCAACCCGACGGAACCTACCGGCAGCGAACGCCGAAGGATCCCGGCGCCCAGGGCTGTCAGGAATTTTTCATCCGTCTGGCGGAAACGCGGCTGTCCGCCGCCGCCAAGCACAAACAACGCTCCCTGCGGCGCAAGCTGGAAAAACGGTATCGCCGAAATCTTGGGCAGTCCGAATAGGTCTCATACTTCTCGCGCTCAAGAATACCCCATTCAGAGTGCGTGGATTTTCGTCGAGAGCAAGGCGCAAAAACGCAGGCATAGTCGGGCTATGGCAAGTTTTTACAACGCAGCTATCGGCGAAAAGATGCGCGCACTAAAATGGGGTATTCTTGATCGCAAGAGGTATAACTGGAAGGATGCGCTCTTTGATGGCCGAAAACCTGCAAGAACAACATTGGTGTCCAATACGACGCTCATGCTCGATATGATATGACTCTGCAACGGAGGAGCATTTCTGGAAAGGCCGCCATTTAGGCAACGGATCGCAAGGGGCGGGACGAAAGTCCCGCCTCCCTACCGCGAAGGCGGGGATCCATGGCTTCGGCATGGAGGTGCTGAATGGACGATATTGGGTGGGCGCTAGGCCGCAATCTCTTTCTTTCCGGGGGCTTGGCTTCTTAGCGCGTCTTCCAGAACCATTTCCATCAACTCTCCGGCTTCCGACCAGGAGTAGCCATGGGCCGTATTGAAGGCCTTGTCGGACAGCGATTGCCATTGGCTTTCCGGGCAGCCGAGGAGGTTGCCGGTTTTTCTTATCATGGCGTCGAAATCGCCGGGGTGGGTGAGGTAGCCGTTGTAGCCGTCCTCGATGAGTTCCGGCATCGCGCCAACCCGGGTGGTGACGACGGGGCAGCGGCAGGCCATGGCTTCCAGCGGGGTTAGTCCGAAGCCGTCCTGGGTGGCGGTATAGAGCCAGGCGTCGCAGCCGCTGTAGATTTCGCGGATCTTTTCCTGTGAGGGTTTGTAGTGGAAGGTTATCCATTCCGGCAGGTCGGCGCGGTAGCCGGGGGAGGGGTTGCCGAAACAGACGGCTTCGAGTTGGGGGAAGTGGTGTTTGAGTTGTTTCAGAACCTGGATCGCGGTTTGCGTGCCCTTGCCGGGATAGTCGGAAAACAGGAAGCCGACCCGGGGCGAGTCATTGCGGCGACGCAGGGGAGCATAGAAAATCGAGTGGTCGACGCTGTTGTGAATGACCCGGTGAACGTCGACGTTGAGTTGTTTCCGCCCGAATTCGGCCAGCCAGTGGGATACCGTGATTTTGTAAAACGGGAGTCGCCAGGTGGCGTCAACCTTGCTGGCGGGGCTGACGTCGGTTGCGTCGTAGCCTTGGATGAAATGCACCTTGACGCCTTTGCTGGCGGGGAATTCGTTGACCCATTCGACGGTTTTCCACCACGTGGCGATGACGATGTCGCCATCGGGGATATCCCCGGCCGCGACCGGGCGATGCGTTTCGAGCGTTTTGACCTGGTAGGCGGAGTTGTCGTAGAAGGCGATGTCCGCGCCATTGTCATGACGCCAGCCCTTGAGCCCCATCAGCGCCTTGAGGCGCGTTTTCATCGAGGCGGGCGGTTTGGGGGGCGCGATAATGGCGACATCGTGGCCGCGCGCCTGCAGTTCGCGGGCATGGCAGGCGACGATCCGGTTGCCGCCGCTGAGATTGTGTTCCGGCAGAATGAACGATATTTTCATTTTATTGTTCTTGTTGTTTCGTTGTGAAAACTGGGACAAGGCGGACGCGCGGTTGGGCGAAGACGCAGGTTCGCCCCTACGTGTTTGCCCGCATGGCTAAAACGGATGTCCCGCCGTTGGCGTTGCGCGTTAGCGCAGATAGTCAAACAGCGTTTTCGAGCCAAACTGGATATAGCTTTGTCGCAGCGCATCCAGCGAGGTCGATTCAGCTTGCAGGCTGCTGATGGCGCTGGCCAGGTCGGTGTCCTGGATTCTTGAGCGGGTGCGTTGCAGGACGATGTTCGCCGATTCGTTCTCGGCGCGCGTATTGTCGATATATTTCAGTTTTGCGCCAAGTTCGCCGCGGGTCGCGGAGACGTGGTTCAGGGCCTGATCCAGATCCGCCATGACGAGCCCGATTTGTTGGTGATATCTGGCGCGTTCGCGGGCGCTGTCGGGCTTGGTCGACAGCGCGTCGAAAAACCGGTTGACGATTGAGAACATGTCTTCATTGCGGCTGGGTGAAATGGTAAAGCGGTCTCCCGAATCCGGTTGGCCGGAAATGGCGACTTCAACGCCATCGAAACGAATGGGCGCGCCGTCGCTGAAGCTCTGGCCGGAGAGCACGGTTGCGCCGGTGTCGGTATTGACGACATCGAACTGGCTGGCGGAGCTAAAGGTGATTTCGTAGTGGGCGCCGGTGAACCGGGCCGGGTCGGTCACCGAGTCATCGCCGATGATGCCCGCGCCGGTGTTGGCGGGGTTGGCGGCGATGCTGAATGCGCCGTTGCCATTGATTATGCGTTGAAACAGTTCATCGCCGGTGCTGGTGTCGGCGACCTTGCGCGAGTCGCTGATCTGAACCAGTTTGCGGGTTTGGTCGCCGTTGTACCGCACTTCCGTCCCGGAGAGGGAGAAGGGTTTGCTGCGATCCTTGGCGCCGCTGAACAGATATTCACCGGTGGCCGTGCGCGTGTTGGCGTAGTCGAGCAACTGGTTGCGCAGTTCGCCGAGTTCGAACCGGTAGGCTTTCAGGCTGCCGTCGTTGACCAGGCCATTGTTGGCGGCGATTGACAGCTCCCTGATGCGTTGCAGGGTGTTGGTGAGGTTGTCGAGCACCGATTCTTCCTGATTCAGGCGTTGCTCCACTTGCAGCGCGTTTTGCTTGTATTGGTCGAGTCGCTGGATCGATGCGTTCAGGTTTTCCACGGCGGCGACCTGGGCCGGATTGTCGGAAGGCTTGAGCAGCTGCCTGCCGCTGCTGACCTCTGATTGCAGCCGTCCGATGGCTTCCTGCTTGCGGTTCATTTCGGCGATGGCGAAACGCTGGTTGGCGAAGGTTCCCACTCTCATGATGATTATCTCCCTACGACACGGATGATGGTGTCAAACAGATTTTGCGAGGTGTTGATGACCTGGGCGGCGGCCTGGTACGCCTGCTGATAGCGCGTCAGGTTGATGGCTTCTTCGTCGAGGTTGACGGCGGAAACCGCTTCCGCCCGCTTTTCGACATCCGAGAGCATGGCGCCCTGGGCGTCCTTGCCGATCCGCGCCTGGCGGGTCAGTTGTCCCGTCATGTTTACCAACTGGCTGTAGCCTTCCTGGAAGCTGGCCTGGCCGTTGATGGTCTTGTCGAACTGCAAGCCGCTGAGCAACCGGCCATTGCCATTGTCGGCATAGCCCCCGGCATTGGCTTCCACGGTGAAAACACTGTTGGCTTGCGGCGTTCCGGCGATGGTGACCCGCCAGCCGTTCTGGCTGATGACGCCATCGGCGGGGAGGCTGCCCGAGCCGAGAGAGGTTTCCGGCGACGCGCTGACATCAACCAGCTCGTAATCCGTGGCGGAGGAAAAGCGGATTTCCACCCGATGGGTCAACTGGGGGTCGTCGGCGTCGATGATTGCCGGGCTGGAAATGCTGCTGTCTCCCGCATTGGCCAGCGAGGCGGTGGCGCGCAGCGGCGAGGCGGCGGCGATTTCGGAGGGTTGGGTCAGTTTCAGGCCGATGCCTCGGGCCGCGCCATGGGTTGGGCGGAGCAGGAATTCATCGCCGGCCTGGGGCGTTCCGGTGATGGCGATCGACAGCCCGTCAATGTTGAATGAGCCGCTGGCGGAAGTGGCGGTCGTCTGGTCGGACAGGCGGGTTAGGGTGTAATTGGCGCCATCATAGCTGATCCGGTAATCCGCGTTGGTCAGTTGGCTTGGGTCGCTGATGCTGTAATCGACGACGCCCGAGCCGGCGTTGCCATTGCCGGGGATCGCGGCGGCTGTGTCGATCGAGAAGAAATCCCCGCCCGGGCGGCCATTGAGGTCGAGCCCCTTGGCGTGTTGCTGGTTGAAGCTGTGCGACAGCACGGCGGCGAGCCGGCCCAGCTCGTTGCGTACCGGGTTGAGCATTTCGCGGCGAAAATCGAGAATGCCCGCCAGCGAGCCGCCCCGCAGCTGGTCGCTGATGACGCCGTTGGCGTTCGCGATTTGCAGTGTTTGTGAATCCAGTGGATCTCCAATCACCTCCAGTGAGCCGGCCCGCGAACCGGTGACCAGGGCGACGCCGTTGGCCGTGTAAACGTTGACCGCGCCGTTTTGTTCACTGGTCTGGATGCCGATATGGCCGGCCAGTTCCTTGAGCATCTGGTTACGGCTGTCGAGCAGTTCGTTGGGCGCGCCATTGGGGCCTGAGCTGGCGATCTTGTTGTTGATCTGAGCGATATTGCGGGCCAGCGCGTTGATCTCATTGACTTCGTTGGTAATGCGCGCATTGACTTCCGTATTGAGGGCGCCCAACTGACCATCCAGTCCGTTGAAGCGGTCGACCAGCGACCGCGCCTCGCCGAGCATCACGGTTCGGGCGGGTATTGACGAGGGGTTGGCGTTGAGTTGTTCAACGCTGTTGAAAAAGGATTGCAGCGCCGGCGTCAGGCTGGCCTGATCGTCCGCCATCAGATTGTCGATTTCGGAAGCGAGCAGGTGAAAGCTGTCGAGCCGGTTGAAATCCGCCGACAGATCGCGCGATTGGGCGGCGAGAAAGTCATCGGAAATCCGCTGGATCGATGTGACGTGAACGCCATCGCCGGGTTGAAGCCCGTTGGGAGTGAATGGCTGAATGGTCGCCAGGTCTACGCGCTGGCGGCTGTAGCCCTCGGTGTTGGCGTTGGCGATGTTCTGGCTCGTGACGTCTAACGCCAGACGAAACGAACTCAGCGCGGAAGATCCTATTTCCAGTGAACCCATGATAATCCATTCATATTGTGGTTGCAGCGCATCGGCGGG
>DRPO01000356.1 GCA_011330835.1 Gammaproteobacteria bacterium
AAGGCAATGTGTACAACAACAACGCGGTGGGCATTTTCCTGATGTACAGCGATGGCGTGGTCGTCAGAAACAACAAGATTACGCACGCGGCGGGGCCGACCGGGCTGGGCATCGGTTTCAAGGAGACCTCCGATCTCACCGTCGAAAACAACCAGATTCTCTATTGTTCGACCGGCCTGTATATCGACGTGTCGCCGTTTCAGCCGGACACGACCAACACCTTTCGCAATAACCTGGTGGCGTACAACGGCATTGGGGTGCGCTTTCTCAATGAATGGCATGGCAATGTCTTCAGGCGGAACGAGTTCGCGGGAAACCTGACTCAGGTGGTCGTCAGCGGGCGCGGCACGGCCAACAAGAATACCTGGGAGAACAACTACTGGAGCGATTACGAGGGGTTCGACCAGGATCGGGACGGCGTTGGCGACCGCCCCTATGAACTCTACGCCTATGCCGACCGATTGTGGCGGGATGAACCTTACGCCCAGTTTTTCAAGGGCTCCCCAATGCTGGAGACGCTCGATTTTCTCGAAAGGCTGGCGCCCTTCAGCGAGCCGGAGCTTCTGGTTCGCGACAACCGACCGGTCATCGCCAAGCTGGATCAGATCATGGCGGCGCGTGTAAGAACCAGCGGCCAGAGCGCCCCGCCGGGCAAGAAGAGCGCCCTCGAGCTCTTGCTTGAGTCCCAGGGCCGGGTCGAATGATTCCTCACGGAATCCAGATACGGAGAATGAACCATGTCTGAGCGAAACAAAAAGCCCGCGACCCGCCGAAAGCGGCGCAAGGAGCGACGGTATTTCTTGCGAACGATGGTGATGATGGGGACTGTCGTGGGCGCCGCGCTGGCGGGCCTCGCGCCAGTCGTCAGCGGCTGGGTGAAAAGGCTGCGGCCGCCCGGCGCGCTGGCGGAGCACAAGTTTCTCGCCGCCTGCATCAAATGCGGTCAGTGCGTTCAAGTGTGCCCCGTGGAGGCCATCAAGCTCGCCGACATGACGGATGGTTACGGTCTGGGCGTCCCATACATTGATGCGCGGGAACAGGCCTGCGACTTTTCCTGCGATGGCTTGCAGTGCGTGCTGGCGTGCCCCACCGGCGCCTTGACGCATGAGGTCGATTATTCCCATCAGGTGGATATCGGCGTCGCCAGGGTCGTGCGCCCCGGCGCTTGCCTGGCGGTGCAGGGCAAGGGGTTCAGGGGGCTGGCGCGAGGAGCGGATTTCAAGGGCGTCTTGCGCTATGACGAAATCGACCGATGGAACGCCATTCCGGTCGCCGAGCATCCCTATGATCTCGAAATTTGCGATCTTTGCGTTCGTCAGTGTCCGATCGAAATTCGCGCCAACCAGTGTGAAGCGGGCAAGCCGCCTTCCGGCGATGAAAACCAGTGCCCGCCCCGGCGCGCCATACGGCTGGTGGAGATCGGCAGCGACGGCGGCGTCAAAAAGATGAAGCCCGAGATCCTCGATGGCTGCGTCGGTTGCGGCGTCTGCGAAATGATTTGCCCGGTCGATCCAACCGTGATCGCGATCGAACCGAATGAAGAGAACAGACAAGGGGTGCGCGCATGAAACTCAAAGACTCGATTGCCGAACTGCTCGGGCGTCCGCCGCGCCGTCCCGAGAAAAACGAAGTGCCCGAAGCGGTGATCAAGCTGCACGAGATCAAAAAGAATGACAAGGAGCGGATCGCCGCCATTCACGCCGAACTGGCGGAAATGAAGAATAAAAAGGTTCCCCAGAAATGGCGCCGCCGGCGCTGGGCGACCCTGATCCTCGTCAATCTGTTGTTCGTCATTTCCTACCACTTCGACGTGCAACTGGTGGAAGGGGCGCTGACCGCCTCGCGGGTGGTTGGCTTTCACATGGCGGATCTCAACTCCGCGCTACAGGTGATGCTGGCGTTCAAGCATGTCGTCATCAACCTGGTGATCGGCACGACCACGGTCTTCGTATTCTGGTGGCTGCTCGGCGGGCGAACGTTCTGTTCCTGGGTATGCCCGTATCATCTGCTCGCGGAATGGGCGGAAATGTTGCATCTCAAACTCGCCAGCAAACGCATCGTCAAGGATCACCCTTTCGATCGCCGCGCCCGCACCTGGTTCTGGCTGATCTTCGTCATCCTCGCCTTTGTCTCGGGCTACACGGTCTATGAATTCATTTCGCCGACCGGCATTCTCAGCCGCGCGCTGATCTATGGCCCCGGCCTGGCCCTGCTCTGGGTCGGGTTGCTGCTGGCTTTCGAAGTGTTCTATTCCCGGCGGGCCTGGTGCCGTTACGCCTGCCCGATTGGTCTGACCTATGGCTTCGTCGGCGCCCTTTCGCCCCTGAAAGTGGAATATCATCTGGAAAGCTGTTTCCACGAAGGGGAATGCCGCAAGGTTTGTCTGGTGCCGCATGTGCTCGACACGGTCATCAAGGGCCGCGCCCGGGGCATGAATGTCGAGCTGGGCGCGGATTGCACGCGCTGCGGTCGTTGCGTCGAGACCTGCCCGACCAGCTCGCTGACGTACAAATTCAAGGGCCTTGGGGATCTGATTTGAAGCCCCTTGGCCGTTCATGTTTCCGGGAACTCCATAGACCATGATCCGATTCAACCAGGTTTCGAAAACGTTTCGCCGGACACGGGTTCTGGACAGCGTTGACCTTGAGATCGGTCAGGGCGACCGGGTGGCGCTGGTCGGCTCCAATGGCGCGGGGAAAACCACCCTGATTCGCTGCCTGCTGGGCGAATACATTTGCGACGGCGAGGTGTTGCTGGCGGGAAAAGAAGTTCGACGCCACCGCACGGAAATCCTCAAGCGCGTCGGATTTGTCCCGCAGATTCCGCCGCCGCTGAAAATGCCGGTTCAGCAATTGATCCATTTCGCCGCCGGCGTGTGCGACAGCGATCCGACAGCCATGTACCGGGTTGCGGAAAAACTGGGGCTGGACGCTTCGGCGTTTCGCAAGCATCCCTTCGTCAAATTGTCGGGCGGACAGAAGCAAAAGCTGCTGATCGCGATCGCGCTGGGCCGCGATTGCGACGTGCTGGTCATGGATGAACCGGCCGCCAATCTCGACCCGGAGGCGCGCCACGCGCTATTCGACCTGCTGGCGCAAAAACAGGACGATGCGGCCATGATCATCTCCAGTCACCGGCTCGATGAGGTCGCCGCGCTGGTCAATCGGGTCATCGAACTGGATCGCGGCAAGGTCGTGCTGGACGACCACGTGGCTGATACTGTCGATATGAACAGTATTCTGGCCTGCCGGATCAGCTTGACGCGCCCCGACTCCGCCTTCGCGGAAACCGTTCGGGAATGGGGCTTTGCCGAAGAGCAGGGCGGGTTGGTCTGGTCCGGTCCCGTCGCCGGCCCCGACCGCCTGCGTTTTCTCGGCGTCCTGTCCCGCTATGCCGGGCTGCTCAATGGCATCGACATGCGCGAGTCGGTGGAAAGAAAGGTAGCTGGAGGTGGAAATGCGTAAGATTCCGGGCGCGATCTATTGGATGGTTTTGGTGGTCTCGGCCATTCACCTGTTGGCCTGCTCAGGCAAGCCGGAAAGCGGCCCCGGCAAGGTGCGCTGGGATCGTGAAATCTGTACGCGCTGCGCCATGGCGCTCAGCGACCGGCATTTCGCCGCCCAGATTCGCGGCGGCCCCCTGGGTGAAAAACCAAAGCTCTACAAATTCGACGATATTGGCTGCGCCGTGATCTGGCTCGACAAGCAACCCTGGAAGGACAATCCCAACGAGGAAATCTGGGTCAACGATCACCGCACCGGCGAGTGGCTCGACGCCAGAAAGGCCTGGTATGTCACCGGGCAGACGACCCCCATGGATTACGAGTTGGGGGCTGAAAAAGATAAATCCGAAGGCGCGCTGACTTTCGAGCAGGCGAAAAAGCATATCTATGAAGTCGAGCAGCGCTTCAGCGCGCATGGCGGGGAACCCGTCAGCTCTGAATCGACGGACGAAGCGACGCCCGCGAAAGGAGGTCAGCCGTGAAGCACCTGATGCTGACCGCGCTCGCGGATATCAATGAGTCGCTGAGATCCCGCTGGTTCCTGATCTACAGCCTGATCTTCGGCGGCATTATCGTCGCCCTGTTCATGACCGGCCTGACCGAGTCGCGGGTCATGGGCTTTACCGGCCTGTCGCGGCTGCTGGTAACCTACCTGCAGATCACCATGGCCATCCTGCCCGTCTTCGTGCTGCTGACCACGGTGCGCTCCGTCGCCGGCGATCGGGAAGCCGGCGTCTTCGAATATCTGCTGTCGCTGCCCGTCGGGCTGGCCGCCTGGTACTGGGGGAAAATGATCGGGCGGTTTATCGTCGTATTTTTGCCGGTTATTCTCGCGATGATCCTCGCCATGGTCTGGGCGTCCCTGAAGGGAGCGGCGATTCCGTGGATGCAAGTGTTCTTCTACACAGGCTTTCTGATCGTCCTCGCCTGGTGTTTTCTCGGCATCGGCATGCTCATCTCCAGCCTGGCGCGCTCCGCCGACGTGGCGCAGGGCGCCGCCTTCATGGTCTGGCTGTTTCTGCTGCTGTTTCTCGACCTGATCCTGCTCGGCCTGATCATTCGCCAGGGCATGCCGCCAGAAGGCGTCATCGCCATCGCGCTCGCCAATCCGCTCCAGGTCTTTCGCACCGCCTCGATATTGCTGTTCGACACCCAACTTGTGCTGCTGGGACCCGCCGCCTACGTCATTCTCGACAACTTCGGGCGGACGGGTTATCTCATCTGGGCGTTGGTTTATCCCGCCGTGCTGGGCGGCGTCTGCGCGTGGATAGGCTACTGGCTGTTCCAGCGGGGCGACTTGCCATAGCGTCGCCGGATTAGCCGTTCGACGCCACTACTCAAGGTGAGAACCTCATGCGGTATGCGCCAGCTTCTCCGCCTGTTCGTCAACAGCGCGAATAACGCCTTGTACTGCGTCTACCTCAGCTTCCTCAAAATAAACTTCTCCGCATTGCGTACAAACCCATGCGGGAACATTGTCGAGACTGATATGAACATTCTTGCGATCAAGGGCTACGTCAAGTTTTTGCAACGCCGCTATCGGCGAAAAGACGCGCGCCATGAATGGGGTATTCTTGGGCGCGAGAAGTTATATCATGCCTGCGGCGCTTGGATTGAAAGGAAACGGCGCCTATTTGCATTGCTGCCCGTAATTTCTCTCTCTGCCTTCTCTGATAATATCTACAATTTCTCCTGAACTTATACCAAGATCGACGCCTTTGACATCAAGAGGCGACTTTTTTGGTGCGGCAGGCTTTATATAAAATACGTCCCCATCCCTTTTTCTGATGCAAACAGCGCCCTCTCTTTTTGCCACATCCAAAATAGATGCAAAGTGTTGCCGAGCCTCTGTAAAACTATATTCTCTCATTGATTTAACTCCAATATGTGGATTCCCATTTTCTTCGCTGCCGTGATTAATCCAGTATCAAGCGTAAGCAACGGAGTGCTTGTTTGCTGTGCGCATTGGATAAGATAAGCGTCATAAGCATATATATTCAAGGCATCAGATATTTCCAATGTTCGTTCAAGTGGAACATCAATATATTTTATGGGTATTTCTCGATAAGCGGCCAGAGCTCGCTTTGCTTTTTCAAGATCTGACTTTTTCCTTTTGAACATTGCTGAAAAAGCATTACCAATTTCCCAGTGAACAGAAACAGGCGCGAAAAGAGAATAACCTTTGGTTATTTCAATAATTTTATCTCTTGATGCTTCATGTCCAATGACAGCTATCAAGGCAGATGTGTCGATAGTCGCTTTCATTCAATGGCTTACATTTCGTACATATGTACAATAATAGCCGAGAAGGTGTGTTTTGTATAGCTAACGGCCTGTGTAACCGGCTGGCAATGGAGCGTGGCCGATGCGCACCTGAGCGCCGGCGCCGTCAGCTTATCCGGCCTCCCGCCAGTAGCGAATCAGCAGATAGCCGAAGAGCATTCCGCCCAGGTGCGCGAAATGCGCGACGCCGGCTTCGGTGCCGGTTACGCCGGCCCACAGTTCGATGGCGCCGTAGAGCAGTACGAAATACTTGGCGCGTATCGGGATGGGAGGGATCAGCAGCACCAGCATCTGGTTGGGGAAGGTCAGGCCGAAGGCGAGCAGGACGCCGAAGATTCCGCCGGAGGCGCCGATGGTGGGGTAGGCCATTCCGGTGCGCGCGCCGATGCTGGCGATGGTGAGTTGAACGAGTCCCGCGCCAATTACGCAGACGAAGTAATAAGTCAGAAAGCGCCGTGATCCCCAGACTCTTTCCATGGGTGCGCCGAACAGCCACAGCGCGTACATGTTGAACCCGATGTGCATCAGGCCGCCGTGCAGAAAGGAGTAGGTCACCAGTTGCCAGGGATGAAACGGCAGCGCCAGTCCCAGCGCTTGAGCCTGGGGGGCGATGGGCCACAGGGCGAACTGGGCGATCAGCGGTTCGGCCGAGGTCAATTCCAGCAGAAATACCAGGCCGTTGGCGATCAACAGGGCTTTGACCACCGGGGTCATTGGGTTCATGAAGTCGCCTCTTGGCTCAGGGCCGGTGACGTTTCAGACCGAAGTCGTTCGGTCCACATGAGGGTGGCGCCGATCACGCCCACCGGCATGGCGAAGAAGTTGAGCACCGGGATCAGCGTCATCGCCAGCATGGCGCTGCCGAATCCCCAGGCCAGCCAGCGATGGCGCTTGAGCAGGGCGCGTTGGCGTCCGAAGCCATGGCCGTGGTTGCCCATGGGACAGTCGATATATTCCAGCGTGAACATCCAGGCGCTGAAGGCGAACCACAGAAACGGCGCCGCCGCGTTGACGCCGGGAATCACGAACAGCAGCAACAGCGGGAGGCTCCAGAGCGCGAGGTAGAGCAGTTTTCGCAGTTCGGAAAAAACGGACTTTGCCGCTTCTCCCGCCAGCGCGGTCAGGCCGGCTCTCCCTTCGGGCGTCTCGCCGCCCTGCAGCGCTTCGACCTTTTCCGCCAGCAGTGAATTGAAGGGCGCGCCGATCAGGTTGGCCAGCAAGGTAAAGGTATAGAAGACAACCAGCAGTATCGCCACCGAAAACAACGGCGCGATAAGCCAGGTCAGCCACTGTAGCCACCCGGGCAGACCGCCGAGCACATGATCTTCCAGCAGGCGCCATCCCCACCAGGCCGCCGCGGCGAACAGCAGGGTATTGATCAGCAGCGGGATGGCGATGAAGCGCCGCAATCCGGGACGCCGTAACAGCGCGAAACCCCGCAAGACGTAACGAACGCCAGCGAGGAATTCGGCGATCATCGACCTTTGGCTCAGGGCATTTTATCCAGTTCGGAATCCCGCGCGGGCGGCAGCAAGTCCTCGCGGCTGACGCCCATCGTCAGCAGCGCGTTGCTGGCCACGTAGATGGAGGAGTAGGTGCCGACGACGATGCCGACGATCAGCGCCACGGAGAAGGAGTGAATGATCTTGCCACCGAAAAAGAATAGCGCTAATAGCACCAGCAACGTGGTCAGCGAGGTGATGATGGTGCGTGACACTGTCTGGTTGATCGAGACATTGATGACGTGCTTGGAGTCGCCCTTGCGAATCAGCTTGAAGTTTTCCCGGATGCGGTCGAACACCACGATGGTATCGTTCAGGGAGTAACCGATAACCGCCAGCACCGCCGCCAGCACGGTCAGGTCGAATTCCATTTGCGTCAGCGCGAAAAAGCCAACGGTGATGATCACGTCGTGCACCAGTGCGATGACCGCGCCGAACGAGAAGCGGTATTCGAACCGGAAGCTGACATAAATCAGGATGCCGATCAGCGCGTAAAGCATGGCCATGCCGCCTTCCTCACGCAATTCCTCGCCGATCTGCGGGCCGACGAATTCCACCCGCTTCATCTCCGCCTTGCCGCCGGAGTCGGCTTTCAGCAGGTCGATAATCTCATTGCTCACATGGGCCTTGTCCTTGCCCTCTTTCGGCGCGATGCGGATCAGTACTTCCTTGGAGGTTCCGAAATACTGCGCCACCGCGTCTTCATGGCCTGCTTTTGCCAGTGAGCCTCGGATCTCCTCCAGGTTGACCGGTTCCGGGTAGCCGATCTCGATCACTGTGCCACCGGTAAAGTCGAGGCCCAGATTGAGTCCGCGTAGCGTGATAAAAATGATCGAGGCGATAATCATGATTCCGGACAGCGCAAATGCGAGCTTGCGCGACCCCATGAAATCGATATTGTCCTTGAACTTGATTCTCATGATGATTTCCTCAGATCGACAGTGATTTGAGCCGCGGCTTGCCGCCGTAAATCAGGTTGATAATGGCGCGGGTGCCCATGATGGCGGTGAACATCGAGAACAGCACGCCGATGCTCAGCGTCACCGCGAAACCCTTGAT